>DOTU01000140.1:1929-2848 GCA_003520965.1 Candidatus Zixiibacteriota bacterium | reverse complement strand
GAGCTTTTACCATCATTTTCGATAGGGCGGTCGCGATTACCCCTTTTCGCGGCGCCATCAAAAACAAAAAAGAAGATTAGAATCAGGCCGGATGAGCAGATCGAAGAACCGAAAACGAGGTTTTATCACTCAATCTATTTTGATATCAGAAGCACCGGCCAAAACCTGAGGCAGCGTATTCGCAATAGCGTTGATTCCACCTTTTTTAGGAAAGATTATCAGACTCTTATTACCACATCGTCTTTATCCAGCCCTCAGAAGTTTCTGGGATTTTTGACATTGTCACCAAGTGCTAACGTGACCAACTCGCTGCTTCGTCTGGAACCAGGCCGTATAGCTGATAGTCTTGGCTTGACTACCGAAAGTATTAAGTCCAGGACATTATATAGCCTGAGCATAGGCGCGAACACGTCAATATATGGCACGGTATATCCCAATAGATTTAGAATACTGGGTATCCGGCATGTTATGACACCTGCCATAAGCTATTCATTCACACCGTCGATAAAAACCAACCAGGGTTATTTCAGATATATTGGCGGGGGGAGCGGCTCCTCCAGATCCAAATCACTTGGGTATTCGTTGAATAATCTTTTTCAGGGGAAATTCCAAGCAGGTGATGTTGAAAAGAAAGTCGACCTTTTTACGCTTGGTTTTTCGGGAAGCTACAACTTTGCCGCTGAAAGCCTGCAGTTTAGCCCGCTCTCTACCAGCTTGCGAACCACGGCCATTCCAAATGTTGATCTATCCGTAAACGCCGTACATTCATTTTATAATTTAGTTACACCACATCCCAGCGAAGTGCAGGCAGGAGTACCCGATGATTATCAAACGCCGTCTGGTAATCTCATCGCCGCTCACCGACGATCGTTGCTTAAGCCAAGGCTGACATCACTGACAATTTCGTCGGGCGTAAGGA
>DOTU01000140.1:0-1582 GCA_003520965.1 Candidatus Zixiibacteriota bacterium | reverse complement strand
TGAGTCCAACCGAGCAAGGAAATCTGGGGATCGATCTTGCTTTAGCTTATAGCTATTCAGAAAGCCGAGGCGCCGGTAAACCGGTGAAATCTCAGTGGCTAAATGTCAGCACTGAAATACAACCTACCCTTAAATGGCGCATGGAATATGAATGCCGTTACAATGTTATCAGTAAAAGAATCGAATCGCAGTCGCTTAATATCGGACGCGACTTGCATTGCTGGCAGATGTCGTTTAACTGGATACCATCAGGGGCTGTGGCCGGATATTATTTCCGAATAAGTATTAAAACTCTGCCAGATATTAAAATTGAGTCATCCCGCGGCGGACTGCGTGGGCCGTATAACTATTAAAGCGATTTGCCTTTTAGGTTGCATTTTACATTTTTATCGGATAGATTCAAGGATATGAAAAAGCTAATAATATTTACTCTGGTGCTATCAGCCGCCGTGCCCGCTCTGGCGCAACGCCGGATGAATAGCGGGCAGTATCATTCCGAAGGATTTTATCTACTCCTCGGAGGCACTTTTGGCCCCAGTTTCTCGGATTTTTTCAATTATATCAGCAATACTTATCCAACGAGTAAGCTAAAGGATTTTGGCGGTAACGCCTCGTTTAGCCTGGGGTATATTTCGCGCTTTCACAGAAATTTCGCTATCGATGCCGGATTTACGATCTACAACATGAAATCAAGGGGAGTATTTGCTGATACCGGTGTATTCAGTTCGCATCTGATCGATCGCGAATTCGATTATCAGGCGGCGATCTTCACTGGTACTATTCCGATCTATTTTGAATTCAACCCCGGCCAGCCTGTAGTACCTTATATAGGAATAGGCATTTCAATTTTTTCCATGCGGCTTGATGATTATTATAATAGCGATGCCTATCGCGATAGTCGCGTGGCGGTCGGAGGACATTTCGAGGCTGGGCTTGCGCTCAAGTTGACACCTCGGATATGGGTGGACGCGAGAGGGAGATGGCATGGCGGCAGCGGCCACTTGGCCACCTTCGAGAAAAATTTTGGTGATTTTACAATAAGACAGAGTGTTGCTCAGTATGGGTTGGGAATCGACTATTTCTTCCGTTAAATCCTCCATAAGAATTCTCATAATATCAGCACTATTTTTGTTCGGTTGTGCTCCCAAACCTCCCAAGCCAATCATTGTGCCTGAAGTCAAGGTACTGCCTGTTCCCTATGCTCTGAAAGCGGAAGCCGATAGCCACAAGGCTACCCTCTTTTGGTCTATAGATCGATCGCGGATACCGGTAATTTCCGGCTACAATATCTATCTTGGAAATGGCATCAAGGATAGCTCGGCATGGAAGAGCAATCCCGGAACGCCTTATAATCAAACCCCATATCCGGGTGATACTGACGGCGATATCAGCCATGAATCTTTGCCTTTGGATAATCTCACCAACGGCATAAAATATATTGCGCTGGTCAGGACTGTGGGGCCAGACGGCCGGGAATCGGCATCGTCAAATTTAGTGAGCTTCCAACCGTTAGCGCACGGCGAGTTTATCATTTCAGCCAATCATGAGGCTCCCAACGGCGGTTTCAATTTCGAATCTGAGA
>DOTU01000008.1 GCA_003520965.1 Candidatus Zixiibacteriota bacterium | reverse complement strand
CCAATCTGCCGCATGAGGAATCAGGTTTGGTTACAATCGATAATAACGGGCAGCTGAAGACCATTGTCCGTGAGCAGGTTTTCGATCTCGATAAAGCCCATTGGTTTATAACCATGCAGGCCGATGCCGCCTTTTCCAGAAAACCGTCGCTCATTCCGGCCGCCCGGGAGATCGCCCAGCAGTTTTTAGAACCGAATCTGGTTTTCGACAAGGGACTGACTGAGGCCAATAAAAACCTGGAGCTAGCTTCAATCAGAGGCGAAAAAGGCTGGGTCTACAAAGATCAAAAAATCGTCCGGGTCAACGAGAGAATCACCAGGCTGGTGCGAGAAAAACTTCTCTCTCTGGCGCATTACAAGCGAACCAAGCTTATCCAAAGCGATCTTGTGCAGTTTCTCCTGCCCCCCTTGGGACGGCTCTTTTTTGTGGCTTTTCCGATTCTCTTTTTCGGCTTCTATCTTTACCATTTCCGGCGAAATATCTTTGTGTCCAATTCGGCGTTGATACTCTTTGGAATCCTTTTATCCGGATTGGTTATTTCGCTCGATATTATCAATTCGCAATCATACTTATCGCCTTATCTTGTTCCCATCACCATTGCTTCCATGCTGGTTACAATCGCTTTCGATCTTGAAACCGGTATTTTCCTCACCTTAACCGGGGCGCTTCTGATTGGAATTCTCTCCGGATTCAAAATGGATGTTGCTTTCGTTGGGATGGTGGCCGGGATTTTGGCGGCTTTTTCGGTGCGAAAGGTACGGCATCGTCACGAATTTTATCGCTCCATCTTTTATCTGGCGATTGTTTATTTCGGTCTCGTATATATTATCGAATCTTTAAAACTTACGCCGATTTCCGATCTCTGGCGTCATACCGGGCTTGGCGTAATCAACGGTTTTATCTCTCCGATTCTCACTATCGGTTTGTTGCCGCTTTTTGAGACGACATTCAAACTCACCACCGATATCACTCTGCTCGAGCTTTCCGATCTCAACCGTCCGCTGCTCAAGCGCCTGGCGATCGAGGCTCCTGGTACATATCATCACTCAATCATGATCGGTACCTTAGCCGAAGACTCCGCCAAGGCTATCGGAGCAAATTCGCTTTTAGCGAGGGTTGGTTCATATTATCACGATATCGGTAAAATTTTGAAGCCGGAGTATTTTGTAGAAAACCAGGTAGGCGCGCGCAACAAGCATGAGCGGCTGGCGCCGTCGATGTCTGCTTTGATCCTTGAAGCTCATGTAAAGGAAGGCCGCGAATTAGCCGAGAAAAACGGCCTGCCCGAATGCATTATCGATTTTATCACCGGCCACCACGGTACTACGGTTATGAGTTACTTCTATGAGAAGGCTAAAGCCTTGGAGGGGGAAGAGGTCGATATCAATGAATATCGATATCCCGGTCCCAGGCCCAAAAGTAAAGAGGTGGCAATTGTGATGCTGGCCGATTCCGTTGAGGCAGCTTCGCGCACTCTGCAAGATCCCAAGCCGGCCAGGATCAGAAATTTGGCGCACCGGATTATCTCGGCCAAATTCGAATCCGGCGAACTTGACGATTGCGATATCACTTTACGGGAACTGCATCTCATCGAGGAAAGCTTCACCAGGGTCTTAAACGGCATTTTCCATCGCCGGATCGTCTACCCCGAATCTGAACCGCAGGAGGTGAGGTCCTGAGAGTATCGGCTTCATTAACAGATAAACGCTTTGTATTGAATAAAAAAGCCATGACGGAGCTCGTGAAAACTATTCTATCGCATGAAGCGGAACCTGGGTGGATACTTGATATAATCTATTGCCGCGACCGCGATATCGTGCCGCTTAATTTGCGTTTCAAAGGCAAAAAGCGCAGCACCGATGTTTTAGCCTTTGATCTCGGCGAATCCGGCCAAAAGGCTGGCGAGGTCTATGTCAATTTGCAGATGGCCAAACGGCAAGCGTATGAAAATCATGTTTCATATATAGAGGAGGTGAAAAGATTAACTGTCCATGGCGTATTGCATCTTTTGGGCTATGGGGATGATACCCCCGTTAAGCATTCTAAAATGTGGGCTCGTCAGGAAAGTTATCTTTAATTTTAATGGCGAAAGACGATGCGGATAAACCGTTGAGTACCAAGCCCGCCGCCCATCATTGGTGGCATAAATTCCTTGGTTTTGAAAATAACGCCGCCGAAAAACGGCGCGACGATGATCAGGAAAATTCGCGCGAGATAATAGAGCTGGAGCTGCCTGCCGGGGAGGGTGTCCTCGAACAGGATGAACGCGAGATGATCCACGGCGTCGTGGAGATGGGGGAGACGGCGGTCAAGGAGATCATGGTTCCCAGGGTGGAAATTGTGGGAATCGAGATCGGAACACCATCCTCGGAAATAATCGAGATCATCAAAAAAACCGGACATTCCCGATTCCCGCTTTATGAAGATTCTCTCGATGAGATAAGGGGAATTCTTTATTCAAAAGATTTCCTGTTGCATGTACTTGGAGGTGCCTCCGTTGATCCCCTAAAGATAGCGCGTAAAGCATATTTCATTCCCGAAAATAAAAAAGTCGATGAGCTTCTTCGAGAGCTCAAGAAAAAAAGACTCCATATCGCTATCGTTGTCGATGAATATGGCGGAACAGCCGGGCTGGTTACTATGGAGGATATCTTGGAAGAGATCGTGGGTGAGATTGAGGATGAGTATGATGGTGAACCGCCATCGATTGCCAAACAAGGAGAGGGGATATATCTGGTCGGCGGCTCTGTAACAATCGCAGATCTTAACGACGAAACGGGTCTGTCGCTTCCCGAAGAGGAGTTCGAAACAGTTGGCGGTTTGATCTACGACCTGGTCGGCTCTCTTCCCGAAAAAGGAAGATCAGTTGATTACCATGATGTAACATTTATAGTCGAGCAGGTTGAAGGTCAGAGAATCGTCAAAGTCAAACTTCTTACCCAAAAGAAAGCTCCGGATAACCGGCATCAATAAAGTTGTATCAGGTTACCATACAAATAGAAAAGCCCTCTCGCTAGCAAGAGGGCTTTTTCCTTAATCAAATTTTAAAAATCTGATTTTAGGACATGTGCTTGTTGACCAGCTTGGTCATTTCAAACATGCTGACTTGCTTCTTGCCGCCAAATACCTTTAGCAGATTATCATCGGCGTTGATCATTCTTCTGTTGACCTTGTCTTGCAGGCCTCTGGCTTTGATATAATCCCAGATCTTCTTGGTAATCTGAGTGCGAGGTTGCGGCTTATCGCCGATTACGGCTGCCAGAGCCATATCCGGTTGCATTGGTTTCATGAAAGCTGGATTGGATTTTCCTCTTCCGCCGCCCTTGGCTGCTTTTTTCTTGGCCGGCTTCTTGGCTGCTTTCTTTACTACTTTCTTTGCGACTTTCTTCTTTGCGACTTTCTTCTTCGCAGGCATCTATGCCTCCTTTGGTTTGGGTTATCGCTCGTTTTTCGGTCTGTAATTCGGTAACTTCATATCATTTTCTTCTCGATAAAATCTGCTTGCCTGTACCCTATCTTCACAGGATTGGCATATTGCAGTAAAGATTGTAGGAGATGCAGAGTAAAAAATTCAACAAAAATCTGTGATTTTTAGAGGAAAAAATGAAATAATTTCACTTTTTTCCCTATGAAATGCCCGATTCATCAGCCCCCGGCTACCCGAGAATGACCCTTTTTT
>DOTU01000347.1 GCA_003520965.1 Candidatus Zixiibacteriota bacterium | reverse complement strand
ATTGAGATCGATTTTATTGGCGACTACAAGGATTGGCTTGCCTTCCATGCTTCGGTAAATTTCATTATCTTCAGCGGTCGCGCCACTTGAGGAGTCGATCATAAAAATCACCAGATCAGATTTATCGATCTCGCTTTTAGTGCGTTCCTGACCAATCGCCTCAATTGTACCTGATGTATCGCGCAGGCCGGCGGTATCGGTCAGGAGAATCGGAAAGCCGGCGATTTCGATCCATTCGGTAAGAGTATCGCGCGTGGTTCCGGGGATTTCGGTAACGATGGCGCGTTCGCGTGAGAGGAGAGCATTGAGAAGAGATGATTTGCCGACATTGGTCCGTCCGACAATAGCGATTTTATATCCGGAGTTGAGGCCTCGTCCGAAATCATAGCTTTTCAGGATCGTGCGGGTGCGTTCGTGTTGCTTAGCGATCTCAATCGCAATCTCGTCAAATGGCGTCTTATTGATCTCCTCGTCGGAGAAATCGATCTCGGCTTCTATAAGCGCTAGAAGATTCTTAATAGCTTTTCGGATATGATCAACCTTTTCATAAAGCTCCCCTTTGAGATTGCGCGCCGCGGCTTTCAATGCTAATTCCGATTTGGCCTCAATAGCGGCTGCCACAGCTTCGGCCTCCGAAAGCGAAATCCGTCCGTTTAAAAATGCTCGTTTGGTAAACTCGCCCGGCTCGGCAACTCCAGCGCCAAGCTCGCATAGCTTGGAAATCAAGACGCCGCCAGAAACTCGACCACCGTGACAGATAATTTCAACCATTTCCTCACCGGTATAGCTTTTGGGAGCGAGATAGGGAATGACGGTGATTTCATCGAGTAGATTGCCGTTAGAATCGTAAGCGAAACCGTGAATCAGCCGCCGGGCTTGTTCAGGGCTGATATCGGTAAGCTCCGGTATCAAACGAGATACCAGAGCAATCGAACCCGCACCGGAAACCCTGATGATGGCAAGGGCTGCTCGTCCTGGCGGCGTGGCCAGGGCGACGATGATATTATCGGGTTTCATTGCACCCGAAATCCTCATCGGGGACGAAGCTGGCATTCGATAAGCTTTTTATCAGGGTATTCAATCGCATAGATTCGGATTGCTTCGTCCAAATGGACTCGCAATGACAGGTTTTCTGTTTGCGTCAGGTTCGGGGACCTGACGCCGCGGCTTCTTTAAAGCAGTTGGTCTCGTCCCGACAAGATCGGGATTACCTGCGATGAGGCATTGCAGTTTTATCTGGTCTTATTAATATCCAACCACTTGGGATTAATACTTTCGATTAGCTCAACATTCTTCTTCCGCGAATTAGCCTTAATTTGTTTCTCGCGGGCTAAAGCCGATGGAATCTCACCGCAAGCCTCGTAATAGACCATTCTTTCATCATTATACTTTTTAGCAATGCCTTTTGCAGATTTCACCTTTGGAATTGAAGCCCGAGATTTAATATCATTGGTGATACCAGTATAGAACACATCATTGTGCTTATTGGTCATTATATAAACAGAATAGATTTTCTCGCCCATAGCAACATCCTTTAAATCAAATTATTGCGGATTGATACGAGGGGATTGCTTCATCGTCCGGCAACGCCAAACTCCTCGCAACGAAATAAATTACGATATTATCCGGTTCGTTTCGCTTCCTGTTCAGCTTTGATATGTCGCTGCACCATCCACTGTTCCAAAATTCCGATGACGCTAAATACGGTCCAGTAGAGAACCAGCCCGGAAGCCCATTTTGAGAAAAGATAGGTGAACAGGACCGGCATCAAATAAACCATCATCTTCTGCTTGGGATCGGTAATGGTCATCTTCTGCTGGAAGAACATGGCTATGCCCATGATGATCGGCATAATCCCGATACCCAGAGGAATGAGTTTGCCCGACGGATCAGGCTGCGAAAGATCGGTTATCCAAAAAACAAAGCCGGCGCCGCGAAGCTCGATAGTGTTGGAAAGCACGGCGTAAAGCGCCCAGAAAATCGGAAGCTGGATTAACATCGGCAGGCAGCTTCCAAACGGATTGACACCATACTCCTTGTAGGCTTTCATCGTTTCGGTGTTGAGCTTGGCCGGATCGTTTTTGTATTTCTCTTTTATCTCCGAGAGTTTGGGCTGAATCTCCTTCATCTTGTACATCGACTTGGTGCTCTTGAGAGTCAGCGGCCAGAAGATGACTTTCATGATGATCGAGAACACAATGATAACAAATCCGTAGTTGGGAATCGCCTTGTGCAGATTGGTGAAAAACCAGAGTATGGCAATAGCAAACGGACGGAAATATTTCCAGCCGAAATCTACCAGCGCCGATAAGCCCTTATCCATCTTTTGAAGGCGATCATAATCGAGCGGGCCGGTGTAAATGTTGAAAGCGAAATGCGCATCGGCGGGCGGGTTATCGTAGGTAATGCCAGCGCCGAAAACCTCCCAGGGAGTCGTACCGCCCTTGGGATTGAGATGGGCAACTCGGCCGCCGAGGACGACCACCTCGCGGCCAGGCTCGCTTTGGGCCATCACAACCGCGGTGAAATATTTGGTGCGAGTCGCCACCCAATCGATTGGGCCGGTGACGATCTGTTTCAGCGTATCGCCTTTGATCTTCTTGAAATAATCAAACTCGCCGCCCATGCTGAAAAAGCCGCCGAGCTTCCCCTTATCCTGCGTGATATCCAATTCGGTCGGCTCAAGGGGGGCAAACCAGCCAAGAGTCACACCCTGCGCCAAATTGAGCTTGGCAGGGTCTTTGATATCAACATCGAGATCGAAAATATAATCGTTATAATGGAAAGTATATTTCTTGATAACCTTTGCGCCGTTGGGGGCAGCGTAGGTGAATGTCACGATGGAAGAGGTATCCTGTGGATTGAGGATAGTGCTATCGCCCTCGACATGAAAGCTCTGGCTATTGAAAGTTGAGAGGCGGTCGTTATATCCGATTGTCAGAGCGCCGTAACGGGCCCACTCGGGGGTGGATTGCTCGCCAAGGAACTGCACTTGCTCTCCGTTGAAATTGAGATAATGTTTTAGGACAACCTGCTTGACCGTGCCACCAATCGAGGAAAGCACGACGCGGATAGTACGGGTATCGATAGTAATAAGCCTCTCCGGCTCTTGAGTGGAATCGGCTGTGGCAGTCGAATCGGGCGGAGCGAGAGTAGTCGGCAGTGCAGTCGCCAGGCTCTCGGGTTTGGTATGCGAGGTATCGGCCAGACCGGGAGTATGCACTGCTGTGCTATCAATCGGCGCTTTGACCGGCTGCGGTTTGGGAGGAAATATGGCATTCCATAGCGGCATCCATAGGAGCAGGAGCGCCATGATTAGAACGAAACCGATAATTGCTTTTTTGTCCATAGTTAGAATCTATTATCAGAATGGTATTTTTTTGTTATGTGCATATTATCTTTAAATAATGTAAGGGCGTATTGCAATACGCCCCTACACTAATTTTTCATCAAGTCTATTTATTAATACAGATATCTCCAAAAAATAGTAACATCAATGCAAATTAAGCCGGGTCGACCCCTCCGCGGCTCCAGGGGTTGCAGCGCAAGAGACGCCAGGCGGTCTTGGCCAACCCTTTCAACGCACCGTCTTTGACCAGCGTCTGACGGGCGTATTCGGAGCAGGATGGGTAGTAGCGGCATCGTCCGCCCAGCACGGTGCCGAGCGTAAGCTGATAGAGCTTCACCACGCCGGAGAGTATTTTTCCTATTATAATCATCATAAAGTTACGAGCATATCTTCCAGTTCCGCGAGGAGACCGGCTTCGTCGTCAACCGTCCACTTTATTCTGATGACCACCATTTTGTTCGCGGGCCAGCTTCCTTTATGAGTGCGCAGGTGCTCCCGGATAATCCGTTTGAGACGGTTGCGCCTGACCGCATTGCCAGCCTTGCGCGAGACCGAGATGCCGAACTCTGTCTGTGACTCGCTCTCCCCTGTTTGGGCAACCACCAACTCGCACCAGCGGCCCCGGAGACGTTTTGAGGCGCGTCCGGTGATGACAGCCAGGAAATTGGTGCGTCCGTGCAGGCGGTTGGCCCGCGGGAACGAGTTGTTAGGCCTCGTCGGAGACAGTGAGTTTATGGCGTCCTTTAGCGCGGCGGGCCTTGAGGACGTCGCGACCGGCTTTTGTGGCCATTCTTTTACGGAAGCCGTGGTCGTTTTTGCGTTTACGGTTTGACGGTTGATACGTTCTTTTCATAATATCCTCTACAAAACCTTAGAACTTACTACTTTATAACCAGTCTTGCAATATAGGGATAAATGGCCGGGAGTCAAGGAAAAAGGCTCATAAGCCTGGCATCTCCCAAGTTATCGATAAAAGGGCTTGCGATTAATTCCAGAAGCGTCCAAGATTCTATAGGGATGATGCTCAGTTATGCAAAATAAGGGTAGAATTGACTTATTTGTTAAAATGATTTATAATAGAAAAAGAAATATGCTTTGTTCGGGGATAATATGAAGACCTTACCACATTTAAATACCACCCTTGCGCTTCCAATAATTGCCCCTTTTAGGACGACCAAATATTCGATAAGGGATAATAACCCTTACGATGAGCTTTATAAAAAATATTCATCGATAATGGAGATTAATCCCAAACTCACTAGAGAATTAGTTTCTTATCAAGGAAGTAAAAAGCAAGCATTTTATCGCTGGTTAAAATTTAAGGAGGCTTTTTCCTCAGATTTAATAAAGCATTTCTTAGAATTATATAGTCCAAGCAATGCTAAGGATCCGTCAATTTTAGATCCTTTTGCTGGTACGGGAACAGCCCTGACGGTGGCGGCCAATGCCGGGTGGAAAGCCACTGGTATTGAAATTATGCCAATTGGCGTTGCCGCAATAAAAGCAAGATTAGTTGCCAGCAAAATTAATACTGTAAAATTCAACAGGGTTTATAAGAAATTTAAGACCACCAATTTTTATTCTAATAATAATAGTAAGGCAAAAATTGGCTATCTAACTATTACTAAAGGGGCTTTCCATTTAAAAACCGAACTTGCCCTAATAAATTACTTAGATTTTCTTGCCAAAATCAAGGACGATGATATTCGCTATATATTCTGGTTCGCTTGCTTATCCATTTTGGAGGATATTAGCTATACTCGTAAGGATGGCCAATATCTCAGATGGGACTGTCGTTCGGATAGAAAGTTAAAGTCACAATTTAATAAAGGGCAAATCAGCCAATTTCACGACGCTCTCGATCAAAAGTTAAATATTATTATAGAAGATATTAGGATGTATAAGGATTCCAAAAATATTAATAGTATAAAAGTGATTGAGGGATCCTGTTTGGATGAAATTCCTCTTATGACGAAGGATAAATTTAATTTAATAATTACCTCTCCCCCTTACTGTAATAGATATGATTATACTAGAACATATGCATTAGAATTGGCATTTATGGGAAAGGATGATGAAGCCGTAAAAGATTTAAGGCAATGTATGCTATCTTGCACGGTTGAGAATAAGAGTAAGAAACAAGCATTTGAAGATTATTATAATAGAAAGGGTGACGGACGTGCATTTAAGGAAATACAAAGGCGTTTTGATAATCAAAAGGAATTGAAAGAAATTATACAGAATTTAATAAACGCTCGTGATGAAGATAAACTCAATAATAACAATATTCCTAATCTGGTTGAAAACTATTTCTACGAGCTAAATGTCCTAATAGGTGAGTTCTATCGAATTCTAAAGCCAGGCGGCAGGGTTATCATGGTTAACGACAATGTTCAATATAATGGCGATGAGATTCCCGTCGATCTTATACTTTCAGATTTCGCCTCCATGGCGGGATTTACCATTGAACATATCTGGATATTACCTAATGGTAAGGGTAATAGTAGTCAGCAAATGGGAGTTCATGGTAGAAACGAATTAAGAAAATGCGTGTATGTGTGGCAAAAAAAATAAGTTTATATAGTAGGAGCATGCCATAGTTACAGAACCCAATAAGTATTCGCATGAGATGCGATTGACCAGATCCCTTCTTATAGTTACGTCACTTCAAAAGAAAAGGGATATTAAGGCCTTAAATATAATTCGAAAGTTCAAAAAGGAACTTAACTGGGAGCCATTGTCTTCTTTTCTAATTGACGAGAAAGTTTGGGCCTATGCAATTGACCAAAAAGGGTATGATCCCAAAAAAGTATTTTGTCACCCGGATGTGTTACTGAACAATTCAAAGGCTATCATTTATTACAGGGGTTTGTGTGGTCTATCATTAAAAGCAGCAAAGGATTATTTAGGTAGTATAGAATCTCTCGAAGAAGGCAAAGGCAAACTGGGTCCTGAAAAAGCATTAAAGATAGCAAGAATATTTAATACTTTTATCTCCTCAATAATTAAAAATTCAACAAAATGGACAATCAAAAATGGCTACCGCACAATAATTGCCACTTTAGGTATTACGTTAGATGGAGTAATGAGGAATAATATCGGGACTTTAGCTGAAGATAGAATTCGAGCAATGGTCATCGAATGGATAGGTGATAACTCGCTATTTCTCCTAC
>DOTU01000216.1:2798-4369 GCA_003520965.1 Candidatus Zixiibacteriota bacterium | reverse complement strand
GTTTTCGTGGCCATTCCAGAATAGGTTTTATGAAATCTAAAGCTGTTGACGTTCATCCAATAAATACAGGGTCTGCTGGTTTCGATGTCGAGGAGATTAAAAGCAAATTCCCGATCTTACACCGAAAAATCCATGGCAGAAGGATGGTCTATTTAGATAGTGCAGCCACCACGCAGAAACCGATCTCTGTTGTTCAGGCTTTAATTGATTATTATTCCAATAATAACGCCAATGTCCATCGCGGCCTATATACGCTGGCCCAGGAAGCAACTACCGCTTATGAAGCCTCCCGTGCCAGAGTTGCTAAGTTTATCGGCGGGGTTAAGCCGGAGGAAATAATCTTTACGCGCAATGGCACCGAGGCTATCAATCTTGTAGCTTATAGCTGGGGCAGAAAACATATTCGGCCCGGCGATTGTATTGTCATCTCCGAGATGGAGCATCACGCCAATCTCGTGCCCTGGATTATCCTGGCTCGGGATATCGGAGCCGAACTTAAGTACATCCCAATCACTGACGATGGATATCTTGACCTAACCGATATTGATGACATTATCACAACCAAAACGCGCCTGGTAGCTGTGACGCAAATGTCCAACGTGCTTGGCACGATCAATCCAGTCAACGATCTAATCGAGTTGGCGCATGCTCGTGGGGCGCTGGCCCTAATCGATGGCGCTCAGAGCGTACCGCACATGCCAGTTAATGTAAGGGATCTCAATGCTGATTTCCTGGCCTTCTCAGCGCATAAAATGCTTGGTCCGACTGGTATCGGCGTGTTATTTGGTAAGGAAGCTATCTTAAATGAGATGGAACCGTTTCTATATGGCGGCGAAATGATCCGCGAGGTGCATCCCGATTTTGCCACCTGGAACGATCTTCCCTGGAAATTTGAGGCGGGAACACCAAATATAGCTGATGCCATCGCCTTCTCCCCTGCTCTCGATTACCTGGACCAGCTTGGTATGGAAAATGTCCGAGAACATGAAAAAGATTTGACGGCTTACACTCTTCAAAGATTAACCGAGATTGATTCAATCAAGGTTTTCGGCCCTCAAAACGTTGAGCACAGAAGCGGGGCCATTTCCTTTGTCGACAAAGATATTCATCCGCATGATCTGGCAACTTTTCTGGACGGGCGAGGCATCGCTATTCGCGCGGGGCATCACTGTGCCCAGGTACTGATGCGTCGACTGGGAGTCGTCGCTACGGCTCGGGCAAGCTTTTACATATATAATAACAACCAGGATGTTGATGATTTTATCGAGGCTCTCAAGGATGCCAGGAGGTATTTTACCAATGGTTGACCCGCTCGACGATCTCTACCGGGATATCATCATGGATCATTACCGTTATCCTCGCGGCAAAAAGAAACTACCGGATGCTGATATCAGAAATGAGGGTCAGAATCCTGTTTGCGGAGATGAAATAAGCGTGGCCTTGAAGCTGGCCGACGATAAGGTTGAGGATATTTCGGTGGAATGCCAGGGTTGCGCAATTTCGGTAGCATCAGGAAGCATGCTTGCCGATATCATCAAAGGCAAAACTTTATCGGAAGTAAAAGTTATCGC
>DOTU01000216.1:0-2482 GCA_003520965.1 Candidatus Zixiibacteriota bacterium | reverse complement strand
TGGGAGATCTCGAGGCCCTTTCGGGAGTCAGGAAATTCCCGGTGCGAATAAAGTGCGCCCTTCTGTCCTGGACAACCTTAATCGACGCTATCGAGACCATTGAACAAGGTCAGGAAAGCAAGGTTTCATCGACAGAGTAATTTATGTTTACCAAAGAGGAAGTAAAAGCCAAACTCGCCAATGTATTGGATCCCGAACTGGGACTGAGCATTGTTGACCTCGGTTTGATATATGATATCGAGGTGTTAGACGAGAAGTCGGTTTATATCTCAATGACGCTTACTTTTCCGGGTTGCCCTTACGGCCCAACTTTGCTATCTGATGCCGAAGAAGCGGTCAAAGAATTACCCGATGTCAAAAAAGTGGATATCGATATTGTTTGGGACCCGCCCTGGAACCCCTCGGAGATGGCCTCGGAATTTGCTAAGGATGTTTTAGGCATTTGGTAAAAATAAGCGCATAAAAATATGAAAAATAGGCGCCTTGGGGGGGAAGGCGCCTGTTTTTTATTTTCCTGCAACAATTTTAAGTAGAAATCCGATGGGCCATGTATAACAACTAATTACAGGCTAATCAAGAATTGAACAATAAGACGTTACTGTATAATCTATTACGCTGTCAACTTAAAGTTATAGATTAATTCCAGATCGGACCAATTTTACTCGCCTATAGAAAAGTATCCGTAAACGTATAAAACCCCCGATTTAATCCTGAACTGAATAATATAATCTAATAGATAGGCTTACGAGCTTACAATATCTGTATGCCCGGTCAGGCGCACAGCTTTGAGACGCAATTGAATGCGATTGGAGCCGTTCCAGTAGTTATGTTCCAATACATAGGCGATATCAACCAGCAGCGGACGGTAAGATAAATTCTTAAGGAAATCACCAAGGTTAAAACCGATACAATCTAAAATCTTATTCCCTTTCCTGACCCGGAAGCGCAGATGGTTGTTTCCAACTACATGCGGCGTACCGACAATCTCAGCTGCGTAGCTCACAAATACCGGACGCATATTCATCGGGCCAAACGGAGAGAATTTTTCGAGAGTTACCACCAGGTCGTCGTTGATCTTCTCGAGGTCAAGTTCGGCATCGATATCGAGTTTGGGGATGAGGTCCTCATCAGAAAGCATACGTGTTGAAACAACATTTAAGGCCTGCCTGAATGAATCAATCTTTTCGGGTAGGATCGATAGGCCGGCCGCATATTTATGACCGCCATATCGAAGAAGTTCAGATTCGCATTCCCGAAGCGCCTCATAGAGATGAAATCCGGGTATAGAACGGGCCGAGCCTTTTCCCTCCAGGCCATCGATAGCGATCATAACCGTAGGCCGATGGAACCGTTCTACAAGCCTCGAGGCCACGATACCAATCACGCCCTGGTGCCAGCCTTTGGAGGCCAATACGATGGCCCGATCGCGACTCATATCAACGCTTTGCTCAATTTGCTCCAGGGCCTCAAGAAGCGTTTGTTCATCAATATCTTTGCGCCGCTTATTTTCTGCGTTCAGGATACGTGCGATAGCGTGGGCCATATTTTCGTCTTTAGTGGACAAAAGTTTTATCGCCTGCTGAGCATCGCCCAAACGCCCGATAGCATTGATTCTCGGGGCTAAGATAAATACCACCTGGCCGGTGCCGATCTTCTGACCCATCAATCCGGCGATAAATATCAATGCCTTAAGGCCGGGCTTGGTGGTTCTGGCTATCTGCTGAAGACCGAACTTTGTCAGGATACGATTTTCACCAATCATGGGAACGATATCAGCTGCTGTTCCCAGCGCTACCAGGTCAAGATGCTGCTCAAGCTCGTTCTCATCCTGCCCTAACTTTCTATAAAGTGCCTGGGCAAATTTGTAGGCTACGCCGACCGCTGAAAGCTCAAAACCCGGATTATTTGGGCCATCAAGTTTAGCATTAACTATCGCAACGGCTTCAGGTATCTTGCCGCCCGGTTCATGGTGATCGGTAATAATGCAATCGATTCCCATTTTCTTGGCAACAATAACTTCATCAACGGCAGTGATTCCGCAATCAACGGAGATCAGAAGGTTAATCTGCCGCTTCTCGGCCTCCTGGAGACCGTCATCGGAAATGCCGTAACCTTCAATTAAACGATTGGGAAGATAATACGATACCGAGGCGCCCAGGCGGTTCAGGACGAGAAACATCAAGGCAGTGCCGGTGATACCATCGACATCATAATCCCCGTAGATCATGATCTTCTCGTTGGCCTTAAGAGCCTGGATAACGCGTTCAACCGCCTTATCCATGTTGGACATCAAGAAGGGATCGAAGAGGTCAGGTAGACCGGAGTTAAGGAATTTTTGGGCGATAATGGGGTCATGCATTCCGCGCGCCGCGAGTATACGGCCCGCGATTTCGGGAATATTAAGTTCTCGTATCAGCCGGTTAACGACATTATAATCGGGTTCGGGCTGAACGACCCATTTCAACTCCATTGCTTTCAACGT
>DOTU01000230.1:3810-4220 GCA_003520965.1 Candidatus Zixiibacteriota bacterium | reverse complement strand
AAATTGGAAGCGGAACAGGCCCTGGTACAATCGGCTCTCGGAGGCGACCAAAAAGCCTATAAGGCCCTCTTCGAGACGTACCGGCAGGCGATCTTCCACATCACAGTCAAGATCGTCCGCAATCCCGATGAAGCCAACGACCTGGTCCAGGAGACCTTCATCAAGGCCTTCGGCTCTTTGAAAACGTACGACCATAATTACCGCTTCTCCACCTGGCTCTACAAAATCGCGGCCAACTCGTCAATCGACTTCCTGCGCAAGCGTAAACTCGACTCCCTCTCGCTGGATAAGCCAATCGCCACCAAAGACGGCGACGTGCAGATGGAGATCCCCGATAACACCTACAACCCGGAACATGATCTTCGCAATCAGGAACGGAGCAACGGGATCGAGGAGGCTATCGAGTCGCT
>DOTU01000230.1:875-3456 GCA_003520965.1 Candidatus Zixiibacteriota bacterium | reverse complement strand
GGAACGGTCAAGGCCAGGATATTCCGGGCCAGAGAGCTCCTGAAGAAGAAGCTGAAATCTATCAGGTAAAGTAAGGAGGCCGCCATGCTGAAATACGTTGTAGCCATAGTTTTAATCGCCGCATTCGCCGGCGCCGCACGCGCCGACAAAGAATATTCATTTCGCACCAATAACTCATTCGACGGAGCCGCCATCTCGGGTATCAAGATAAACCTGGATATCGGCGAGATCAGCATTGTAAAATCATCAGGATCAAATATTGAAGTCGACTATAAGAACTCGGTTTACGCCGCCAACGAAACGGAAGCGGGAAAAATCAACGACGATTATAAGTTTAGCGCGGAGAAGTCCGGCGATAAGCTCATTATCAAGGTCGATTTGCCGCACATTCGTAATACGAAGCATGGCATTATTTCAAGTATATTCTCCGGCGATTGGAGCAACGAATCATATCCGATTATAAGAGTCAGTATTCCAGGGAGTAAGAATGTGGAGATTAACTCGTCATCGGCCGATATCGATGCCTCCGAAGTGAACTGCGATCTCGATATCCGTTCGGCATCGTCGGATGTCAGCCTCGAGAATACCACTGGCAATGTCGATTGCGATCTTGCATCCGGGGATATCGATATCACCGGCCATCGCGGACAGGTCACCCTTCAAGGACAATCATCGGATCTGCGATTGACCGATATCGAGGGAAATCTCAACGCCCATACCTCGTCAGGTGATGCCAGCGTGGATAAGGTCAAGGGCTCGGTCCAAATTTCATCCACATCAGGCGATTGCCGGGCATTCAATATTGATGGCAATTTGGATATATCAAGCACATCCGGCGAAATTGTCGCCAACGGGATATCCGGTTCGGTGCGGGCCGATGCCGTATCAGGGGATATCAGGTTGTCAGAGCTATCAGCTATACAGGGCGATTTTGATGTCGAGTCTGTCTCGGGCGATGTGCAGATGGAGATCAGCCGCGATTTCCAGGGCGAGGTTATGATGCGCTCTGTTTCCGGCGATGTAAATTCTCGTATATCGGAAAAGGTAACATATGAGGATGATAGCGAAAAATCCTCCCATTCTGAAATAAATGGTACTGTGGGACAAGGCAAGGGACGGCTTAATGTCGTTTCGACGTCGGGCGATATTACCGTCGATAGGTTCTAATGAAGACAATTATTTCAATACTCTTTTTATTTTTCCTGACGATATCGGGAATCGCCGGGCCTCCTGAACCACCGGAGGCGCCGGAAAGTCCGAATGCTGTTTTAGTTATTCCCAAAATCAAACTCGATACCATCCGATTTGGCAAAACAGCCCGTGAGATTGATAGTTCTCAATCAAGGCTCGATAATGTGTTGCAGAGAATTTCGGATAGTATCGAAGTTAAGGATATCACTATCGAGGGCGAAAGCATCAGGATAGTCCTGACTAACGACAGTGTCATCTCGTTGTCAGGAAACACCATTGCCAACCTGCCCCATAAGGATAACAGTTTCGTCAATGTCGGCCATACATATACTGTTAAGCAGGGCGATGTTGTCAATGGCAGCATTGTCAATGTCGGCGCCGATGTGATCGTCAATGGGACGGTCAACGGTAGCGTTATGACTCTCGGAGGCAATATCTACGTAGCACCCACCGGATATATTCGCGACGGGGCGGTGGCCCTTTCCGGCAAGCTCAAGGTTGAACCGGGCGGGCAGGTTACAAATATAAGGTTATCACTCAATGATTCTCGCCGCGAGATCGAGGAATCATCAACGAACATCTACAGGGTGATGGCAATCGTGTTTCTGGTGATTTATATTGTTTGGATGATACTGGCCGCTACTTTCGCGTCATTTATGAAGGTTAATGTGGAACGGGTAGCTAACCTGATTGGCGCTCGTCCTTTGAAAAACTTCTTTATGGGATATCTTTTTTATCTGCTGGGCCTTGCTGCCATAATTGTTTTAACCATCAGTATTCTGGGGATTCCTTTGGCGATAGTGGGAGTACCGGTAGCCGTATTTGCCGGAATGGTATTGGCGGTAACGGCGCTCAGCAGCCTGATCGGGCAAAGGCTGACCAGAAACCGGGAAGTGAATTTTAAGACATTTTTTATTGGCAGTCTGGTTTTATCCGGTTTACCGGGTTTATTTTTCCTTATCCAACTTATTTCTGGTTCATTGGTGATAATGATATTCAGTTGGATAATGATTGGTTTACTGATTTTCGTAATAGCCCCATTTGGCTTGGGGGCTGTGCTGACGACACGATTTGGGTCAAGGACAGGCCCAACTGTTCCCCCGCCCCCGCCAGGTTCAGCAGCGCCAATCGCCCATGGGATAGCTCCGCAAGCGCCGTCCACTTAGGCTAAACGCGGCGCTCACCTAACAAGATTTGACTTGATTTTATCTCAATTGCCGATATACTAAGCGCAAGAAAAGCGGTCAGGCGATCATGCCTGATTGCCAAATCGATGCCACGGTAGCTCAGTTGGTAGAGCAGCTGATTCGTAATCAGCAGGTCGACGGTTCAAACCCGCCCCGTGGCTTTAAATAGTACTGAGTACTGAGTACTGAGTACTGAGTGCTGA
>DOTU01000230.1:0-623 GCA_003520965.1 Candidatus Zixiibacteriota bacterium | reverse complement strand
TGCTGAGTGCTGAGTGCTGAGTTAGAATCCACCGTTCGCTTAATAACCTATAATAAGCATAATAGCGCTTGATTTATCAGCAATACTTATCGATAATGTCGTCATATTCCAGGGTTTTCGGGGTGGGGATAACTTCATATCATAGGATAATCTTATGAATGGTAATGGCAACGCCACTGTCGATATCGACGATGTTATGAATAAGGCCCTCAAGGCCGCGGCAGAATTTCGTCAGCTAAACCAGGAACAGACCGACCGTATCGTTGAAGCCGTTTACAAGGCTGGTTTCAACAATCGGGTCAGGTTGGCCAACCTGGCTTTCAGGGAAACAAAGCTCGGTGTCCTGAAAGATAAAATCCTGAAAAATGTGATCGCCACCAGATATGTCTATGAGGATATCAAAAACCAAAAAACTGTCGGCGTTATTTGCGAAGATAATGAAAAAGGGATCGTTGAAATCGCTCAACCCCTGGGACCGATATTCGCAATCACCCCAATCACCAATCCCACCTCTACTGTGATGTTTAAGATCCTGATCTCCATGAAATCGCGCAATCCGATTATTATCCGTCCCCACGGTTCAGCGAAAAAATGCTCGTGTGAGGCGGTCCGCGTTTGCCGTG
>DOTU01000084.1 GCA_003520965.1 Candidatus Zixiibacteriota bacterium | reverse complement strand
GAGATGTTAAAAGGATTCGGATAATTCTGAAAAAGCTCGAACGCCGATGGTATTGGCGTATCCGTTATGCTCGACAATGTTAGGTTGACATTGGTTGTTTCGTTTTCAGCGATTACTATGCCGGTTAAGATAGTATCTCTAAAGTCGGGAAATGTGACCTGAGCATTAAATGTACCATCACCAAGTCCGCCTATGAAAAATTGTCCCTCACTATCGGTTGTATCATCGAGCCCTGTATGCTCCACCGTGATAATTGCGTCTGGAATTCCTTGTCCGGATGGAGCCGCTATGTTGCCCCTCATTGAGCCTGGATGCCGTGGTATTATTTTATATATTTCGCCATCGGAGTAATCGATAATGTAAATTTCACCGTAACCGTCTCTTCCAAACGATGAGATATTGTTTATCGATTGCCCTGAACCCGGAGCTAACTCAGTTGTACGCTCCGTAAAATCGACAATATTGGATCCATCGAAACTAAACGACCAGATTCTGGCCGAGCAATAGTCCGCGAAAAAATAAGTTCCTGCAAGCGTCGGAAGAATCCCTCCGCGATATACATATCCCCCCGTAATCGAGCACCCCAGATCATGGCTGTATTCGTAAATAGGATAAATTAATCCCCCCGGATCGCAATTGGCTGGTGGATTATAGCAGTGTAGCCCTTCCATTCGTCGCCAGCCATAATTTTCCCCGCCAGGCGACGATGCTGACTGGAAATCAATCTCCTCCCAAAGATTTTGCCCGACATCCCCGATATAAAGGTTTCCATTCAAATTATCGAAACTGAATCTCCAGGGATTTCGAACACCTTTGGCCCATATCTCCGGCCTTTTTCCGGGTATGCCCACGAAAGGATTACTAAGTGGAATGGCGTAGGGCTGACCATTATTGATATCGATCCGTAGTATCTTCCCTAAAAGCTCATTATCATTTTGTGCTCTATTTTCTGGGTCGCCGCCCGAACCGCCATCGCCCATTCCGATATACAAATAACCATCATTGGGACCGAAAGCCAGCATTCCGCCATTATGATTTGGATATGGCTGTGCTATTGTTAATACCACAAATTCGCTATTGGGATCGCTCGAATCAGGTTCGCTCGTCACTTGAAATCGCGATATTTTCGTATTACCGGAGTAGTTTGTATAGTCAATAAAAAAATACCCGTTGTTCGCATAATCGGGGTGAAATGCGAGACCCAATAGCCCGCGTTCTCCGCCAGTATTTCCAACGCGGTCATGAATATTCAGGAATGGCCTTGGCAGTACTGTTCCATCTCTTTGGATTTTAATAAGGCCGGATGTTTGTTCCAAAATGTACAAAACCTTTGGATTCACGGGAGATGAAGTCACATAAGTGGGCTGGTTCAGTCCGGATGCGACTCGCACAGTTGTCAAATCGGTTGCCCGGCAGCCGGTTATTAAAAAGAGAGTCGCCAGGGATGCCCTTATAATTGTTATCGCGAAGTTTGCCGATTTCATAATTGCTCCTATATCATTCCTCGATAATTAGCCGTTTACAAAATCCTCGACGGGCCAATTGCCTATCGATGATCCTCTACAATTAACTTGGGATTATGATTTTATGTTTCTGGTGGGGACTGAGCTTAATAAACGTCGGCGATTAAAGTGTTAAATCTTACTTTTCAAGCCGGATATCATCAAGGTATAGATAAGTAGGTTTTACCGGTTGGATTAGCTCAAAATCAAGCTCGATAATAGATGTCATATCCATAGGTCGCGCCTGCGGCCCGCGCATTATTTCGTCAAGTAGCACTCTGATATGATTTAGCCCCGGCTTAATGATTACTTTGCCATTATAACGATCTTCCAACGATTGATTGCTTTCAGAATCCCAGATCAACAAGCCCAATTCCCATAAACTATCTGAATCCAAATAGGAATCGAAAACAAGATAGCTAACGTCTTTCTAATATTTGGGTTACATATAATAACGAGCAAATGCATCTCAAATAATCTCCGTTTATAATTCCTTGAGTCACTTATGCTTGAGGCAAGTAACCGTTATTAAGCCATAAAGAAAGAAGTTGATTGTTACGATAATAATTATATATTCAAGTTAGTTCTGAACTTAGGTCTTCGATAAAAAGTAAGAGTAATGTTAGATATTGGATAAATAAGGCACAATTGTTGGTATATTGTGGTTTATTGCAATTGTTGCATTGGTATGGATACTGGCACTGATAGTGAATGAATATTATTTAATTAATACAATTTGCATCTACGGTTGGGATGCTGAGATTGGTTTATCTACCCTATTAAAAGGGAAGCCGATAGGCCCGAAGATTTCGTGCTTTTAGGAGGAAAAATGCGAGCGGCAATATTGGTAACGACGTTGTTCTTATTCCCCGCCATGCTTATGGGGGCTGAAGCTGGCCGGAGAATAGTGCTTGATGAGGCCAGCCTGGGAGTTGCGTCTCTTGAAAAGACGCTTTCAACAACGGCTCAAACTGGCTTTTCATTTCATCTGGCCGGGGTTGAGTTATCTGATAGGACGGTATCGATATCCCTTTTCCAAGAGGTAAGGGCTATTACCGATAGCCCCGAAAAGTTCGGCGAAACAGGGGAGGAGGGCCTACCAAACTTACCGGTTTATGCACAGTTGGTAGCCATTCCCGATCAGGCAGGAGTAACGGTACAGATTCTTTCTTCCTCATTCCAGATTGTTGATAATGTGGATGTCTATCCCACTCAGCCTCCATCTTTAGTAGGACAGTCTGATTCCGATATCCCGTTTAGTAAGAATGAGGCTTTCTACCAAAGAGATGAATTTTATCCTTCGAGTCTCGTGGCGCTTGGAGAGCCAATTATTCTCCGAGATCTCCGCCTTATTCAAGCGGTGGTAAATCCAGTTCAGTATAATCCAGTAACCAGGCAACTTAAGGTCTACACCAATGTGGATTACAGCCTGGTTTATGAGGGGACAGACAGCCGTAATCAGAAAGTCGGGCGCAGTAACAATATCTCGGAGAGCTTTCTTCCTATCTACCGCGAGGTAGCCCCTAATGTCGATGAAATGCTGGCATCCTATCAACCAATTAAAGGCGGGTACCTTATTTTGGCGCCCCATACGATTCCTGATTCACTAATCCAGCTATTGGCTCGGTGGAAACATCTAAAGGGGTATTCAGTCGTAGTAACAAAAGACACAGATATTAATCCAGGTGGTAATCCTTCCGCGACTCAAATCTTTAATTATATTCAAAACGCTTACAATACCTGGAGCATTCCGCCAGAGTACGTATGCATACTTGGGGATGTTGGTGATGGTATCGTTGATTATAGCTACGACGGCCATGCGTCAGATTATAAATATTCCTGTGTGGATGGCACCGATTATTTGGCTGATTTAATGGTGACCAGGATGTCCATGCCCATTAGCAATTTTGTTATCAGAACAACCATATATAAAGACTTGATTTATGAGAAAACCCCTTTTATGGGCGATCCCGCCTACTGGTCCAGAGGCCTTTGCGCCGCTGCAAACCTCAGTGGTTCTGGAGGAGCAACGCCGCTTAGTCCCAGATTGAATGCGCTCTGGACTCGTGAGCAGCTGCTTCGTCATGGTTATTCCAGCGTCGATACATCCTTCGCCTGGGATAACTATAATCCCGGCCCAACCCAGGTAATGAACGCAATTAATAACGGGGTTAGTATTGTCACCTACCGCGGCGGCGGTTTTACTTACGGTTTTCAGGGGATAGAAGATTTTAGATTAGAGCAGTTGGATCAGTTATCAGGTAATAACAAGATGGGAATTATGGCGCCGCTGACCTGCGGGATGGGTGATTTTGCAGGAGAAAGTTTTGGCGAGAAGTGGATCCAGATGGGATCTTTACCGAACTCTCTCAAGGGGGGGCCTGGTTTTTATGGTGCATCACGACATGATAGCCATACTAAATATGATAACCCCATTATGATTGGTTTTATTTCGGCCTTTCTTGAACAAGGTATTACTAACTTCTCGAACGCGGCGTATGCGGGCAAGTTGGAGCTTTATAATTCCTTTCCCAGCCTTACTGGTCCCGGCGACTGGGTGGAGCAGTACTTTCAAACTTTTATTACTCTTGGGGAACCGGAATTTGATATTAGAACCGCCGCCCCTCAAACCATGACGGTAACCTATCCCTCAACCTTACCGGTTGGCTCCAGCCAGCTAAACGTGCACGTCACCGGTACAGGTGGGTTGCCTTTGGTTAACGCCTATGTCAATCTAGTTAAGGGGAGAAGTACTGAAGAAGTATTCGTAGGTGGCCGGACCGATTCCAACGGGGATATCACCCTGGCCTTCTCCACAATCATTGCTGATACCATGTTCGTGACTGTCACCAGCCACAATTATATTCCTCACATCGGTTTTGCGCTGGTTCAGGCGCAACCGGTGGCAGTTAATATTAATACCATCGCCTTGGATGACGATAACCAGGGCAACTCGCATGGCAATTCTGATGGCAATGCTAATCCCTCTGAAACTGTAGAGTTTTCGATATCTCTTCGCAACTTTGGCAACGCAACCACCGCCACGAATGTTTCAGCTACCCTTTCGAGCCCCAGCCCTGATATTTTCATTACCGTTCCGACTCAGTTTTATGCCGCCATCGCCCCTGGCCTTACAGCCACCGCTGGTGAGTATGCGGCGCTTCTGGCTCCCAGCATCGCCAATGATGAACACTATATCCTTTCGTTGACTATCAGTTGTGACCAGGGGAGTTGGAGGGCTTCAGTGCCTCTCGATGTAAAAAACATGAGTTTTCGAGAAACCGGACTCTCGTATCCTGGCAACTCCAACAATCGTCTTGATCCTGGTGAAACAAGCGCCTTAGTGGTTTCTTTGCAAAATATAGGAGCCCTCGCTGGAACCTCGATTAGCGGGGTATTGACCACCTCGGATACCGCCATCGTCATCCTTAACGGAACCGCAAATTTTGGGACTATCGCCATTGGTGGCACCGGCTCCAACAGCGGATCTCCATTCTCTGTTCAAGCCAGAAGTGGCACCTTTCAGGGTCGCAATGTTACTTTCAACCTGGCTCTTACCTCGGCTAATGGCTCGGTTGCCCAACGTCCTTTCCAATTGACAGTAGGTACTGTTAACACGTTCGACCCTATTGGGCCCGATTCCTACGGTTACTACCTTTACGACAACACCGATATAGCCTATGCAGCTTGTCCGGTTTACAACTGGTTGGATATTTCCACAATTGGAACGCGGGTGAATTTTCAGTATGGAACGGATGATGATGCAATTATCGATAGCCTGCCCTTTAGCATGCGCTATTATGGCCAGACATTTAATAAGGCACTTGTTTGCACCAACGGTTTTATTGCTTTCGATACTCTTGCTTACGATATGCAAGGTCACCGCTGGGCAACTTTCGATAATGGTCAAATTCCTGAACCAGGCGCTCCTGATGGCATAATTGCTCCTTTCTGGGATGATCTCGAATATACTCTTCCAAACGGCGTTTTCCGCTACTTTGATTCGGCTAGTCATTACCTTGTTTATGAATGGAAGGGAATGGTCCATGCTCGCTCAGGTTCCTCAGAGACATTTGAGATGATTATCTACGATCCTGCCTATTATCCCACTCCAACCACTGATTGCCAGATCGTTTTTCAATACAACTATGTTACTAACGATGATTATGATGGCTGGAACTTTGGGGCATCGCCCGGAGCTTTCTCAACCGTTGGCATGCAAAATCTATCTAATAGGGATGGTTTGGAGTATACATACGACGATCTTTATCCCCCGGGCGCGGCTATTCTTCAGTCAGGTAGGGCAGTGAAGATAACTACAGCAACCGGCCTGCAAGCGCCGCCAAATATTTCCTTTAGCCCAACATCATTCATTAAATCGGCGGACGCAGGTCAAGTTGTTCATGATACATTAAACATTGCTAATCTCAACGGTGGGCTACTGAGCTTCACCATTCTTGAATTTACCGATAATGATCGGTTTCTGAAAAACGGTGTTAACGAAAATGTGCTGATTGTTCAATCCATTCCCTCTCCTATCAAGTTCGTAACTAATGTAGGTGCAAAGGCCGGTAACGAGACTGAGCCACTTTACCCACCGATGACTCTCACCCACGGAGGACCTGATACTTTTGGCAACAGTTGGTTAGATTCCGACGAGCCTGGTGGACCAGCTTATAATTGGGTGGATATAAGCGGGATTGGAACCCCGGTCACCATCGTGGGAAATGATGATTATGTAGGTCCTATTGGAATTGGATTTAATTTCCCCTTTTACGGAGCATCTTACTCTTCCCTTTATATAAACGCCAATGGAATCCTGTCTTTTGGAGAGGGTACATCGGCCTGGAATAATTCACATATTCCCAACACGACCATACCGAACAATATCATCGCGCCATATTGGGATGACCTAAGTCCCAATATAGGTGGCACGGTGATGTACTACTTCGATGCTGTCAATAACCGCTTTATCGTAAGCTTTACCAACACTAAACTATACACACCTGATAACGGCACGGGCAATCTGAATTTCGAAGCAATCTTGTACGCTGATGGAAGGATTCTGTACGAGTATGGCAGCCTCGATGGCGGAACTGTGGGCTTGTACTCCTGTACTGTCGGTATTGAAAACTCGTCTGGTTCTGATGGTTTACAAGTGGTTTACAATGGCGCATACCTGCACAATAATATGGCTGTTCTTTTTAATGCCCCTACTCATTGGCTGTCTTGTGATATTAATTCCGGCTCACTTGTAGCGGGTGCAGATACATCAGCGGTGATCACCTTTGATGCCACCAATCTCGCTGGCGGCACCTATACCGGCCATCTTGGTCTCGAATCCAACGACCCAGATCAGGGTTCAATCAGTATCCCTGTCAGCTTCACAGTCGATGCTATCGGAGTCCCGCAGATAGTCCAGACTCCCGCGAGCTTTATAGATACCCTTCAGACTGGGCAAATTTCCTCATTCGATATTAAGGCCAAGAATACAGGAAATAGTGTTCTTACTTTAGCATTCAACGCCTCGAACGTTTGGCTGACAACTCTTCCCGGTCCATATAATATTTCTCCTGGGGATAGTATCTTCCATGCAGTCACCATCAATAGCGCTGGATTTGAACAGGGAATCTACAACAGTTCAATTATCACAACGACAAACGATCAGGCTCACCTGCAAATTACGTTGCCGGTCCAACTTCTGGTACCTGCTCCTGTTATTAGCTTCCACCCCGTAGCATTCACCGATACAGTTAACGATGATGCTCAAATCATCCACGATCTTGTCATTGTTAACAACGGTGGTTCAAATTTATATGTTACCTTAACCGCTGTTGAGGGCAACCTGCTTGTGCGCCCGAAGGGTAATACTTTGCTTCCCGGAATCTCCAGCAATGGAAATAACGGGGCAGCCCTGGAGATTCTCAATAATTGGCTGTTTGTTTCACCGGCGATTGATTCTCTAGCGCCCGCTGATAGTCTGATTGCCAGTATCAGTCTGAATGCGACCATCGAGCCGCCGGGTAGCTACATCGGCCGTATAATCATTGATTCCAACGATCCGGCTTCGCCCACATCGAGCGTACCGGTATCCCTGGTTATTCAAGCCATAACTCCTAACTGCAGCTATGTGGTTGGTGATGTCAATAACAACCACATCTTTAGCGGCCTCGATGTAACCTATTCTGTACGCTATTTCAAGGGTGGGCCAGCTCCATTCTATAGCTGCGAGTGTCCCCCCGGCAGCGGTCATTCTTGGTATGTAGCGGGCGATGTCAATGGATCCTGCACATTCAGTGGCCTTGATGTAACCTATATGGTTGGCTACTTCAAGGGTAGGGCTGCACCTTTCCCGTGTCCGGATTGTCCGCCTTCTCTTTTTAGTATTCCTTCTCCGGGACCAAATCCAATAAAAGCGCCAATGCCTGGTCCAAACATAGATGGAACAAATAACAAGTAACTCTTGGTAGCTACAGTTAGAATTCTTGGGGGACGGTCAAATTGCCGTCCCTTTATATTTGGTGCGCCGGGCGAGTGCATTCATATGATGGCGCGAGTTCATTTACTAGCCTGATAGTAGAGATCGTCAGATTGTACGGCAAGGATTTCATCGCAGATGGAATTCGCATAATAATTACATACAGAGCGTCGGTTGGACTGTCCTTATAGAGACGATTAGAATCTATTTTTGAAGGATACTTAACCAGAATCAGTTACAATACCAAAAAAATATCGGGGAACCGTTGTTCCCCGATAAATATTTATTAGAAGCGAAACGTTACTGTCTCCTATTATCGGAGGCGGTTGTTTTAATCTCCAAGGTAATTTTGTCGTTCATGAAACGAGGGCATTCCTTTTATTCGCAATTCAAATATAGGCTGTTGAAAACTATTCCACGGCAGCATTCCTAGGTCGTCGACCGCCGCGGGGGGTATGCTTGGTCCCGAAAGCGAAAACTCGGTAAGCCATATTACCGACGGGTAGCTGGTTGGTCCCATATTGGCCGGTTGGTAATACCTAATCCTGGTCGTGCTTACAGTTGAAAATTGCACGGTGGTTATGCTATCTGCGGTGGTATTCGTCACAGAGGCGGCATTAACGTAGGCCCCAGTGCCTTGGTTCCAGTATTGGATGTTAAATTGCTGTGAGCACATCCAGTTTGAACTCCCTGAATTCCAAGCCCAGTAAATTTTGGCCATATTAACTGTTCTAAGAGAATCAAAGTATAGGACAATCCAGTGTGGCGATGTGGAGCTTTCGTCCGATGCCCAGGTAGTGCTGATCCCGCCTCTGGGATTGATTACGCCATCATTTATTCGATCTGGGAGATAACCAGGATATGTGCTGCTAACCGAATCTCGAAGTCCAAAGGAAACATTTTCAAGAGAAGGAGCGACAAGAGTTCGGAAATTGAAGTCACCGCTGATAGCCTCGTTAGCGGATGCATCGCGGGAACGGACTCTGAAATGATAAAGCGTATCAGCCGTCAAACCGGTCAGATTCACAGTATGTGCTGTGACTAAAGCGGGGTCCAATGTAGTAGAACTTCCATATGATAATGATAATCCATAGTCGAGTTGACTTGTTGCCGCTTCATTCGAATTCCAGGTAATCATCACCGTGTGATCGGTAATTCCACTAGAAACTATATTGGTTAAAACGGGGGGAATAGTATCGGACGGTGATGAAGTTGTAAATGTTGAATCGCCGCTGGTACTGGCGTTATTATATGCGTCCCTTGATCTAACCCGAAAATGATAAAGAGTACCGCTCGTAAGGCTATTAATAACGATACTGTGAGCCGTTACCAGAACGATACTGCTGTCTGTTCTACCATAAGATGTGTTTATCCCAATATCAACAGCGGTTTGAGAGGCCTCATTGGTGGTCCAGCCAATTGTCGCTGTATTCCTGCCAATGGATGTCACTGTCCTGGTTGTTATTACTGGCGGTGTCACATCAGCAGTTGTAATGAAGGTTGAATCAGCACTCGTTCCGGTATTTCCTGCGGCATCACGCGATCTTACCCTGAAATGATAGGTAGTCGCGGGGACAAGGCTATTTAATGTTATGGAATGCGATGTAACCATATTCAAGCTGCTATCTGTTCTTCCATATGATGTATTAAGCCCAATATCAACCGCAGTATGAGAAGCCTCATCTGTGGTCCACCCAATAGTCGCCGAATTAGCCCCGACAGCCGTTACAGTTCTGGCCGAAATTACGGGTGGAGTAAGATCGGGGGTTAATGTGGAAAATGTCGAATCGGAACTGGTAGTGGCGTTACCGGCGGCGTCGCGGGATCTGAATCGGAAATGATAACCGGTGGCAGGGGAAAGGCCGCTTATGGTTACTGAATGAACTGTCGTTAGTACCAAGTTGCTATCGGTTCTACCGTAGGATGTGGTGGTACCGATATCGACTGCAGAGTGTGCTGATTCGTCCGTTAGCCAAACAAAAGTTGCGCCGGTGGTGGTAATATTTGTGATGCTCCTGCCAGATATGACAGGCGGTGTTACATCGGGAGGAGTAATACCCTGCACGGCACCGAATTTGGTCCAGTTTCTGCCGCCATAGGTGCGGTTCATTTCGGTCACGGCAGGTCGCGAGAAATCACCGCCGGCCGGATTTGCAAGGCTGGGATTCGAGTTAAAACCGCGGACATCAAAACCACCTGTATGCCAGGCTGACCAGTTATGATCTGTGGCGTTATAGCGCCCGTTAAAAGCCGTCGATGGATCATACCAGTAATTTGAATCAAACTGCGCTCTGGACATATTCGTGTTATCTTCAAACCAGATCCAGTTTGGACCGGCCACATCGTAGCCAACATTGTATTTGAAAGTCATATTTTGATCAGCAAGATCAGTGTTGAAATCAATAAACGTATTACAATTGTAAAACGTATTATTGCAAACAAACTGACCGCCATAGTTATGATGCTGATAACAAATATTACCTGAAAGGCTGATAGCCCGACCGCCTACTGTATGATCTCCGCCATAACTGGGATTATCGGTGTCAAAAATACACCCATAAACAGAATCCCTATCGGAGAAACAGCTCATCTGAACCATTGATTCCTGAAACTGATTTCTCCCGTCGTAGGTGTTGCCCCGTCCATTAAATGTACTATAGGCGACTCGGTTACCATAGGCCGGATAAGCAGCATACCCTTGTTTAATATGTACGCCATCGCCCGGTATTTGCGTAAAATAGCAGGAATCAAAATGAGTTTGCCGGCAGGAATAGAGTGAGACACCATTGCCAAGGTGGTTGAAACTACCGCCGCCGTCCGCCGTAGCAGCATAAATATTGCAGGCTACGAATGAATTACCGTAATTCCAGATGTTGGAGCCTGGTCCTAAATCGGCGAAAAAGATGATAGAGGAATTGTTATTGGCATCATGATTAACATGGGCCAGGTTACAGTGAATAAACGAATTGCTGTCCGCCGGAGATTCTGAAAAGTAAATCGTGCCTTGTACACCCATCTTCAAACCAAGGCCGAAAAATACAATATGATCCTGGCCTGACCAAAATCTCACGACCTCTCTGGCTGATGCCAGGATGGTTCTGCCGGCGGCTCCGGGATTGCCATTGTTATATGGCCAAATGTATAACGTGGAACCGTTGTAGTAGTATAACCCAGCGCGTGTTATCCCGCCTAAACTACCGGCCGGCGCCAGGAGAGAGTCGCTTTGAACAATACAGGGGTACCCTGTAGACCAGTTAATGTTTGAATTGGACGGAGTCCACGAGGCCTGATAGACGTTGCCCGAATATTGACTCCAACCCGTAACAACATCGCCTGACCATATCTGGGATAAGCCCTGAGTAGCAGCAGTTAAAGTCGAGCAAGCATAAACTGTCGGGGCGGCAGTAGTACTGCCAGTGGGGGGAACTATCTGCGAACCGTACCAATTCCCGGTTCCGAACCTGACCGTATCCCCATGAACAACTGTAGAATTAACCTTGGCAACGGTAGACCATGAATGCCCCCAATCTAATCCAGTATTCGAGTCGCTGCCATTCTTAGTAACATAATAAGTCCTTGCC
>DOTU01000307.1:1760-9702 GCA_003520965.1 Candidatus Zixiibacteriota bacterium | reverse complement strand
ATTATCCGAATCCTTTTAACATCTCAACGAATATCGATTACGAGCTGGCACAACAGTGCAACGTAAAAATCGATATTTATGACATTAGTGGAGGTCAGTTTGCGACCCTGATCAATGAGATTGAGCAAGTTGGCCATCACCGGGTCATTTGGAATGCCAGCGATGTCTCATCCGGTATATATTTTTATAGAATGAAAGCTGGGACTTTCGACGCGGTTAAGAAACTTGCGTTGGTTAAATAGGATTAGATTAGCATTCTCTTTAAGATCTCCAAGTAATCAATACTAACCAATATAATTGATAGCAAAAAAGGGGCGGCAAGCAACCGCCCCTAATTGGAGACACGATGATTAACTCAGATTACTCTGCACCACCTGCTTTGCTGTTTACCTTCGATGACGGAGTTTGAATAGGCTTGGCTACAGGAGAAGGCAATTCTCCCGGAGTAAGCGGTGCCAAGAGCCCGCCGGGAGGACAATCAGCACATGGTATCGGATGAGCTCCTCCCTTGAAATATCTGACCATGTAGGTTATATCGAGGCCCGAAAAGGTACAACTGCCGTTAACATCACCGGAGACATACCAGGTATTGCCGGGAGTGCATTCGCAGGAGAACGGTGGATGTGGCCCACCCTTGAAGTATCTGACTGAGTAAGTCACGTCAAGGCCGGTGAAGGTGCCGGAACCATTAGCATCTCCAACGACATAATCACAAACCCTGCCTCCCAGGCAGAACGCCAGGTCTTCCCCAAGCAGGTTACTGTTTTGGTAAGCTACATGGTCTCCTCCGAGCGAGTTAGCCCACATGAACCAGCAATCTCCGGGGTCGCCCCCGATGCTGGTGCCCTGGATAGAAATCCAACCGTTAGTCAACGTGCAACTCGGTTCAAGCGTTGCCTCGAATTCATTCAGGTCGAACAAATCGTTATAGAGCACTCCTGTAGGCGTGCCAGTTACGTTAACTGAGTAACTGTTTACTACCGCACCCGGCGCGCCACCGTTATCCTCGTAAAACGTAATCTCGAAGGTCATTGGATCTTCAACGCATTCATACCATCCAATATTGAAGTACGCATCAAGACCCCAGAATTTGATACTGGTAATATCACCAGTTACATTGGTGAAGTTATCTTGTACGAGAAATGGAACAGGAGTAGCGTTGGCATCAGAATTCAGGAAATTAAACATCCCTCCGGGATATGTGGGTGATTGGCCAAATAATGAGTTTGCATCACAGGTCGGTGTGGTAGGCGGGGGTTGGCATTCACTATCTTCACTGACATCAAGTTGGAAATTGCCTCTATCCCCTTCAAAGCCCTGAACCAGGATATAGTAGGTCGCGCCGAGCTCCGAACAAAACGTAACTGTGCTGTTAGCATTGTTAGGAGGAGGCAAGCTGCAAGCATCGTCGTTGCCAGCCACGCATACCAGCTGATCGCATGTACCGCTATAGACATCAAGCCTGGTGTCATAGTTGGTGTATGCAGCGCAGGTTGTAGCGGTAATAATATTACCGTTCCCAATAAGTGAATACCAAACTCCAGGAGAGTTGATGAGGGTATAACAGATTGGGGCATCGTCGACGGTGGCTGACAATGTGGTACCAGGAGTCGACGACGGTATGGTTACTGGGATTGCATCCTGACAGAGGTCGTTTTGCGGTGGCGGAGGGCAGGGTACGCCATTAATGTGCATTGTATAGGGGCCCAATGCTCCACCGGCCGAAAAAATGGGCGCATAATACGTTCCGGCAGGCAGACCATAGAACGTAATTGAAGCATTGCCATCGCCGCAAACATCAAAGTTGTAGTGTTGAGCCAAAATAATGTTTCCGCAGGGACATGCATCTGAGATTGCGACGTACACTTGATTAAACAGGGGGTCGGTACCACAGTAATCAATCGTAACATCCATACATTCGTTTGTAGTGAAGGCTTCCCACACCTCTGGATTATTACCCAGGTTAGGGCAATCTAAAGTTGCGCCGATATTGTTACCGGTAAATGTTAATGGTGCTCCCACAACCAACGGTTGCGGTTCGACTGCAGTGCAGTTATCGTTTGGTGGAGCCTGCGGGCAAGCTACACCGCTGACATTCATCGTATATGGCCCATAGAAGCCATGTGGTGCATCGGAGAGGATAGGAATGTAATAGGTACCCGGCCCGAGTGCCGTGAAGTGAAGTATCCAATTGCCATCCGGGCAGGTCTGAGACATCGATGAAGAGTATATGATGCTACCGCAGGGGCAACCGGTATTAATTATACCGAAGACATTTCCAAAAACTGGAGTTGTACCGCAGTAATCGAGAGTGAGGTCCATACAGACATCGGTCGTAATGGCATGCCAGACCTCGGGATAACCACCATTCATTGGGCAATCATCCGATGCGCCAACGGTGGTACCTGTAAAGACTATCGGTGTGCCGGGATCAAGGTGCGTAGGTGTCACATCAGTACAATTATCATTTGAAGGAATCAAATCACAGCTTAAAGTCAACCATCCGTTTCCAACACTGGTTCCTGAACCGCCTATTTCAATAAGATATTGCTGGCCTTCAACAACAGGGAAGATTGCGTCTGATTGAGGTGATCCCTCAAAATTGTCGTTGCATGCAAGCAAATTACTGATGGGGTCGCAACTGCCGCCATCATACACCGCGATTTGAGTGTCATACATGGATCTGAGCAGGCTGGCGGACGCGTTACCAGTGCATTCGGCGGTGTAAACATACCAAATATTGGGCGATGTCATGCAAGTTCCCTGGCCATCGAAAGTGGCATAGCTGGTGGTGAAGCGAAGGTCGGTAACATTGCCGATTGGAATGGCATCGGCGCAATTATCATTTGTGGCCGGCGGCGGACAATTATATCCGTGAACATTCAGGACATAATCGCCAACCGATGGTCCAAACGAAGCAATCGGGATATAATATGTCCCGGCTGGCAACGCGCTGAAACGCAGGGTGGCGTTGAAATCCGGGCAATCAAGCCGGCTGAATCCAGAATTGTATATCAGGGTACCGCATGGGCAGGAATTAGCGATAACGGTGAATGCAACCCAGAATACCGGATTAGTGCCGCAGAAATCTATTGTTACATCCATACATTCTGTAGTCGTGAATGCCTCCCAAACCTCCGGCGGACCGAGGTAGGGGCAATCGGGGGTAGCGCCGGCATTATTTCCGGTAAACTGCAGGGGCGTACCATCTGTCAATGGGACCGGCACCGCGTCCGCGCAGTTATCGTTTACAAGAATCGTCGGTGGAGTAACAGGCGGCGGGGGCGATGGAATATTGTATACTGTCGGGTAAGGAGTATCCCATTGCAAAATCGGTCTGTTGGCGCCATTTTGTTGTGCCGGCAATTGATTTGCCATAAAAACATCACGCGCCGTTAACGGCTTTTGAGCCTGGCTAGCTTCGGACGATAAGCCCACTTGCTCTTGCCGTTGAATAATCTGTTTATTGGGGATTATTGGCTGTTTGGTTTCGAGCCCCGAATTCTGGATTCTGTCAACAGTAGCGGAGAATGCCGTTCCCCATAGGCAACTCAGCCAGGCTATTGTCAGCAATAATATCAATTTCTTCATGTTGTTTTCTTTCTGGCTTTTAATTGGGATTCCCACCTAAAACGATTTTACTCTGATTTCCTGAGTTAATTAGATTAATTGTTACTATCTGATCACGAAAAAAAATCGGTTGAGACCTCCTTTGTGAAGCAAATCACATTTAACGTTTAAGCTTTGCATTTAATTTCTTTGATTCTTTAAGTTTTCTCTTGAAGAGGAATGGCCTCTGTAAATAATCGTAAGTAGATGGCTGTCGAGTTTTCATAACCTCTCGGTTTTTAAAAATTCCATTACCTGGTAATTTTCGGCCTGCTCCCATAACGCCTCAAACGATAGTTTCAGGGTTTTGGCAAGGCCATTATGCCTGGTAATCTGCGCGGTAAATGATGTCCCTAATGAGATTGGATCTTCCATAGGAAGCATAACCACTCTCTCATCGATGACAACCATTTTCATGGGCAGCGCTTTTATTACACGCGCTTTTTCTCCCAATTTTACCGCCGCAACGATATCGTTATACCACCATTCCAATTCTGATTGATCGGTTGGTATCTCATATATAGTTTTAATCGTTACACCTTGCCGGAGAGGCTCGGACTGTTTTTCGGTCTGCTCTTTTAAAACTTCTTTGGGACCGGTATAAGGAGCCTTTGAAAATATCAGGACTTCCTGCCTGGCTTCGCCGATTAATTCAATAAATTTTTTATGAATCTGAAATGGGTCTTTTATAATCTCGATATAATCCATAGGATTTTCATTTGAGCGGCTGTTGTGATAAAGGGGTTTTAGTTCTTTGGCAAGATTTGCCAGCCGTTCCCGAGCGGCCTTTTTTTCCGCTAGAATTTGCTCCTGTTGATCGTGAAGCTTGGTTATTTCTCCTTCAAAATGATCTTCGATTAGCAAGGTAGCTTTCTCTTGTAGCAACACGGGATCCAGGGCGCTGTATTGCCTGATCTTACCTGGCCGGGAGATACAAAATCCTTTGGCCAAAAGTGTTTCAAGCGCTTCATAGGCGTTAGTCCGTGGTATTTTGGCGAGTCTGGCTATTTCCGTTACCGACATGGTGTCTTTTTCAAGAAGCGAGATATAGCTTTTAGCTTCGTTGGTGCCCAATCCCAGTTCTTTGAATCTCTTGAAAATGATTGGTTTATTCATTTATTCTCCCAGATTGTTGTTGTCGTATATTTTTTCTGTACACCACAACGACAATATGCAACATTGCTTTTTCTTGTCAAGCTAAATTTTAATATTTTTTTTAGTCCTCGTAACTTAATAACAATAAATTGGTTAGATCGAGCTGATGTGGATAATTAAGCGGAACCACTAATAATGGGTAAAGATAACTGAGCGGAGTTTGACCGAGAACCCCACGACGCTGCTATGCGGAAAGGTAATGCCTAACAAAAGGGGTGTATTGATTAACACATATTTTATTGCAGGTAAATGAAACCGACAGATCGGGATAAACTGAAAATATAAGACAATTCCAGATAATAAGAGAAAACAAGGGTTAAGACATGCGTCCCTTCTGTCGCGTTGAGTTAATATTATTAGTGTGGTGCGGTTTTATTCTTTTACCAAAAGTACATTAACTGCCTTGACCACGACCCGAACCTTGTCACCTTTTTTCAGCCCAAGTTCTTTGAGAGAATCGATTGTCATGACCGAACTCATGCTTGAGCTTGAAGGAATATCCAATTTGACCTCGCACATGAGGCCACCCTTCTTTATCCCTTTTACCTTGCCCACAAGTTGATTTCTTGCGCCGTATTTCATGCTGATCCCCTTTCAAAATTACCGTGTCAACAAATTATATCTGTTAGTTGAATTCGTATTTTGCAATTATTATTATTTCGATTATTTGAACAAAAGGTTACTGCCGATGAGTTCCCCCATTATCTCGCTCTTTCCGTAATTATTTGTTTTTGGGTTTCCTTACGCTTAATATTTTTCTCTACAAATATCTTATCGCCAGTAAATGGATCCTGTTCGGAATAATACATCAAGGCCGAATAGGTTGATGGAAGCGGAATAAATATCTGTACCTGTTCGGGGTTTATTTTCAATCGTTGCGACGCGAATTCCTTTAGCTGCTTCATATCGTTTTCGGTGCATCCGGGATGAGCGGCAACCAAATAGTAGGTTAGAAACTGATTTTTACCTTTCGATTTTGAAATATCGTAAAATAATTCGTTGAATTTAAGCAACGACTTTTTACCGGGCTTACCCATTAAGCGCAGCACCTTATCTTCGGTATGTTCCGGCGCAATTTTCATCTGACCGGAAACATGATGTTCCGCTATTTCCTTTAAGTATTTGATTCCATGTTTCTCATCATTAAGAACCATATCATACCTGATTCCTGAAGCGACGAATACTTTCTTCATTCCCGGAATTTTCCTTAAACTCTGTAATAACTTAATTTGCAGGCTATGGTTAACGCCTAAATGTGAACAGATTTCAGGATAAAGGCAGCGCTTATTCCGGCAACTTCCATTTTTCAATTTAACATGGCATTCAAAGCCATACATATTGGCGGTTGGGCCGCCAACGTCCATAATATATCCTTTAAACCCCGGTTTGCGGGCCATATCGCGAACCTCGTTAATAATAGATTTCTGTGATCTCCAAATTACCGTTCTACCCTGATGAACGGCGATTGAACAAAAATTGCACTCACCATAGCAACCCCTGTGCGTTGTAACCGAGTTGATTATTGTATCCAACGCTTTGACTTTTCCCTGTTTCTCAAAAGCTGGATGAGCATCTCGTTCATACTGCATATCATAAATCGCATCCAACTGGCTTGTCGTCAGGTATTCTGCAGGCGGATTTTGGATTAGATACCTCGTATCCTGCAGTTGAGCCAGTCCCCTGGCCGTAATGGGGTCATTGTTTTGATAAAATAGATTAAACATTTCCTGAAATGCGTTTTTGTCTTTGGATACTTTTGCAAACGATGGGAGCTCAATAAAATCCTTAGGTTTATCGCTTGAAATATAGCAGATACCGCGAAGGTCTTTAACGGACGTTTGCGATTTGATTCGTTCCGCCAAATCCAAAACGGAGTACTCCCCCATTCCATAAATAAGGTAATCGGCTTTGGCATCAAATATGATCGACTTGCGAATTGAATCGGACCAGTAATCGTAATGCGCAATACGCCTGAGGCTGGCCTCAACACCGCCAACAACTATTGGCCGGGTGTGTTTGAAATATTTCCTTATCAGGTTGCAATAGCTGATAACCGCCCGATCCGGGCGTCGGTTGTTGATCCCGCCGGCCGTGAGATCGTCCGTCTTACGCCTTTTCTTTGACGCAGTATAATTGGCAACCATGGAATCGATTGAGCCACCGGTAACACCCCAAAATAGTTCCGGCTCGCCGAATTTCATTATATCATCTCCGAAATTTGGATCAGGTTGCGCTATTATGGCTACCTTGTACCCGGCACGCATCAGCACTTTCCCGATAATCGAAATACCGATAAATGGGCTATCGACATAGGCATCACCAGTGACTAAAATGATATCGGGCTTTTGCCAGCCGAATGATTTGAGTTCTTGTATTGTTGCGGGAATAAACACTTTCGACTTCAATTCTTTTGCGGAATCAAAACTTTTAATTCTTCTACATTATACATGGCATTAATATAATTAAAAATGACTGCCGCCGTTGGCAATATTATTGGTTATGAAATTATTGGGCTCTTTCAGTAACCTATTAAGCTGTTCAAATACAGTTGATATCAAATAACTAAAGGCTGGAGTAAAACTCCATACTCGGGATGGCTTCTTCCCCTTAATTATAAATTTGGGTGTTTAAAAAGAGAAGCTTTTATATTGCCATATTGTCGGTAATTCAGTAAATTAACAAAAGTTAATATCAGTACGGATTTCTTTAATTATAGAGCCATTGCAGCCAAATTTGGTTTGATTTGAAAAAGACTATTTCAATTTGTAGTCCCCTACAAATCGCAGTTGTGCATTTTCATGCCATCTCTCCATTATTAAGCATTTTCCTTACATCAATTGTATGGTAATATACAAACAGGGGTTAAATACCAGATAAAATACTATAACAGAGGAAACCATTCATGACCGAAATACAAAATGATGATTTGAGCAAAGACCAACGAAAAGCTTTAATCGATACCATAAAAGCAAGTCCATCCTATCGATTAGCCTTCAAGGATGAAGAGCTATTATAGAAAGACGAGCTACGTCCGCTGAGACTTCAACTTGAATTCACCAAACCCGAGCTGTATTTAAGAAATCATAATATTAATTCGACAATAGTTCTTTTTGGCAGCACTCGGATTCCAACGCCGTTAGCCGCGAAAAAGCACCTTGAAGAATTATTGCGTCAACAT
>DOTU01000307.1:0-1455 GCA_003520965.1 Candidatus Zixiibacteriota bacterium | reverse complement strand
GAAAGGTGGAATTATCCCGATTTTATGATGAGGCTAGGCGCTTTGCGCAGATAGTAACGCAACAATTTCAGAAAGAACACCAAGTGTGATTATGTAATAATGACTGGTGGCGGCCCCGGAATCATGGAGGCTGCCAATCGTGGCGCTAAGGATGCGGGCGGGCTAAGCATCGGCTTAAATATCGTCCTGCCGCCTGAGCAGGAACCCAACCCGTTTATAACGCCGGAGCTATGTTTTCAATTCCATTATTTTGCCTTGCGAAAAATGCATTTTATGCTGCGGGCTAAGGCTCTGGTTGCCTTTCCGAGTGGTTATGGGACTATCGATGAATTATTTGAGGCCCTTACCTTAATTCAAACGCGTAAAATATCCAAAATACCCATAGTCCTTGTCGGTCGGGCTTTTTGGCAGAAGGCTATCGACTTTGATTATCTTGTCGGTGAAGGCGTTATTGCCGACGAGGATCTGAAATTATTTAAAGTCGCCGATAATGCCGAGGAAACAATCAGTATATTGCATGATTTCTATAAGGTGATACCATAGGTAAAACAGGCTGTGGAAGGAACTTTTAGTTAAATCACAATCCGTATTATTAATAAATTGACGCACACAGATAAAATATAAATATAATGATTTTTTGTGGAGACTCCATTAAACAACATCTAAGTTAAAACACTACTCTTCCATGAATGATGTTGATTGCTATCAGGAGACATGTATAGTTGAAAAATAAACAAACTCCTCCCCCAGCTACCATTAACAAACGCGAACGAAATGGCGCAAGTGCCCATCAGTTGGTCCGGCAGCAGCCTGTGGTTCGCCAGTTTGGTAAAGCTGGCATCAGTTGGGACCAGGCTTGACTACTGGTGCGGCAGACGACCACCCATCCGGCATTGCCACCTATTCCCAGACCGGGAGCCAATTTGGTTATCAGTTTCTATGGTTGGCCCCATTCACGTTTCCACTTATGGCCGTGGTCCAGGAGATGTGCGCGCGTATCGGTCTTGTGACCGGAAGTGGTCTGGCAGCAAATATCCGCACCCAGTATCCGCGTGCAGTACTCTATATTTGCATTTTGCTTCTTCTTTCTCGGTGCAGTGCTTTGCAATTGCCTCCAATTCATCGTTCTCGTAGGGGAGCGTAAGGTCGGCAATTGCTGCTTTTAGCAGACGCTGCGTAATCAAATCTGGGTATCGGCGGTTCGGGGCGGTGGAGTGCGAATAGTCTTTTACGGCAAGACCAAAGTGCCCAACAGTATCCCCCCCGGGGAAGCTCCACGACATATTCACCAGCACCCAATAGCTTGATGACACTAAGTGAGAGATCAGGAAAGCGGACAGGATCAGCGGCATTTGCCGATACCAAAAATTGATCAAGGGCCTTGGAGTCCGGTTCTTTGGGCAAGGTTGAGCCTTGCTCAGCAGCAAGCTCGACAATTCGATCCCAGCGCTTCGG
>DOTU01000038.1 GCA_003520965.1 Candidatus Zixiibacteriota bacterium | reverse complement strand
TACCGTAAACGTCTCGATTTATGTCACAACAGGAATTGGTAATAAAGGTATTACGAGTTCTCGACAGGGCGGGAATTCAGTATATGGTCACCGGGTCGCTTGTTTCCAGTCTTCAGGGAGAACCGCGTTCAACCCACGATATAGATATTGTAGTATCGATAAATAAAGGAGATATAGATACTTTAATTACCGCTTTTCCCCAGCCCGACTACTATTTAGATCGTGAAGCAATCGTAGAAGCAATTGCGAATAAAAGCCTGTTTAATCTTATCGATGTTAATGGCGGAGATAAGGTGGATTTCTGGCTTTTAACAAATGATCCTTTTGATAGGTCTCGGTTCTCGCGCGCGACAATTGAACAGGTTTTCGGATACGGAATGCGTATATCCACTCCAGAAGATACAATATTAATGAAGCTTAAGTGGTTAAATCTTGCCGGGGAAAGTCATAAACAATATTTGGATGCTCTTCGTGTTTTTGAAGTTCAACGCACAAAATTGGATTTTGAATATATACAAAAATGGGCCAAGGAACTCGAAGTTGAATCCTTATTGGATCGCTTAAAAACAGACGCAACAAACCTATAAGATTTATTTGGCGAAGATTTGATATTTTTACTAATGTAATAAGAAAGGCTGTTAAGTGGTGTTAAGATGAAAATACTTGTGTTGAATTCAGGATCATCGTCGGTGAAGTATCAATTGCTCGATATGCCGGAGGGAACGCGAATGGCGTCGGGCGATGTCACCCGAATCGGGATGTCGGCGGCGGTTCTTTCGCATAAACCGTTTGACCGTCCGGAGGTCAAGATTTCCGGTGAGATACTGGATCATATCATGGCGATCGAATATGTGGTTTCGATGCTGCTCTCGCCCAATCATGGGGTTATCAAGGACAAATCGGAGATCGAGGCAGTCGGACATCGGGTTGTGCATGGCGGCGAGACGTTTACCGATTCAGCTCTCATCGATGAGCCGATCATGGGCAAAATCAGAGAATGTATCGATCTGGCACCGTTGCATAATCCTCATAACCTTCGCGGAATTAACGCCTGTAAAAAGATTCTGCCCAATGTGCCCCAGGTGGCCGTGTTCGATACCGCGTTATACAGCAAAATGCCCAAATACGCCTATATCTACGCGCTTCCTTATATTCTCTATAAAAAGTACCAGATACGCCGGTATGGATTTCATGGCATGTCGCATTTCTATGTGGCCAGACGGGCGGCACAGTTATTAAACCGTACCAGGGAAGGTATGAAAATTGTGACGGTTCATCTGGGTAATGGCTGCTCCATGAGCGCGCAGAAGGATGGGATCGCGATTGATACGTCGATGGGGTTCACGCCGCTCGAAGGTTTGATGATGGGGACGCGCTGCGGGGATATCGATCCGGCGATCATACTCAATGTCATGGGACGCGAGGAGCTTTCTCTTCACGAGGCCAATACGCTGCTAAACAAGCATTCCGGCCTTCAGGGAGTATCGGGTATATCGTCGGATATGCGCGATATTCTCTCCAGCGCTGATTCCGGTAATGAGCTTTCCAAGTTGGCGTTGGATATTTACTGCTATCGGATTCGGAAATATATTGGCGCATATTCGGCGGCGATGGGCGGGCTTGATTGCCTGGTGTTTACCGCTGGAGTGGGAGAGAACTCCCCTAAGGTTCGGGAACTTTGCTGCCAGAATCTACAATACCTGGGTGTGGAACTCAATCCCGGGCAGAATGATGAGGCTGTGAAAAAAGAGGCAATAATATCGAGCGATAACTCGAGGGTGGCGGTATTGGCTATCCCAACCAACGAAGAGTTGATTATCGCGGAGGATACATTTAAGATTGTCGGCAAGGATAAAAAAGCCTTTGGATAGCTAAAGAATATAATTGTGAATATGGAAGGGTGCGGCCGGCCGCGCCTTTTTTTATTTAAAATAAAATCTGCCTTGAAAATAGATGATGCGCGAGGCGCATCCTACACAATGACAGCCTATAAAGATAATTTTAGATGAATTAGTCGGGTTTCTCGTCCCAAAGGGACTCGGAACCCGATTTACTTATTTGCATCAGGATGTCGTCCCGCTCAAAGCGGGATATTGCCGTGCTTTTTGGGTGGGTTTTGATCGCGTTTGGTTTCCAGCATGCGAAGGGCGCGGATAAGGCGCGGGCGGGTAGAAGATGGCTCGATAACGTCATCAATATATCCTCGCTCAGCGGCACTGAATGGCGAGGCGAAGAGACGGCGGTACTCATCCTCTTTCTGTTTCAAGGCGGCTTCTGGATCGGCTGAATCGGCGATTTCTTTTTTGAAAATAATCTCAGCCGCGCCTTTGGGACCCATAACGGCTATCTCGGCGGTTGGCCATGCGTAGTTGACATCGCCCCTGATATGCTTGGATGACATAACGTCATAAGCGCCACCGTAAGCTTTGCGAGTAATAACTGTAAGCTTGGGCACAGTAGCCTCGCTATAGGCAAAAAGGAGCTTGGCGCCATGTTTGATGATACCGCCATGCTCCTGGGCCATACCAGGCAAAAAGCCGGGGACATCCTCAAAGGTGATAAGAGGAATATTGAAAGCGTCGCAGAAACGAACGAAGCGCGCTCCTTTGATTGAGCTATCGATATCAAGCACTCCCGCCAAGTGGGCAGGCTGGTTAGCAATGATTCCAACAGGCTTGCCGCCCAAACGGGCAAAACCGACCACGATATTCATGGCATAATCGGCATGGACTTCGAGGAAATCGCCATCGTCTACTACACGAGAGATTATTTCTTTGATATCATACGGCTTATTGGGATTTTCGGGCACGATAGCGTTCAGTGATTCATCGACACGATCAATCGGATCTGATGACTCAAATTCGGGAGGATCATCAAGATTATTCAGGGGGAGAAAGCTCATCAGCTTGCGAACCTTTAGAAGGGTTTCAGCCTCATTTTCGCAGGCGAAATGAGAAACACCCGATTTAGAGGAATGAGTATCGGCACCGCCGAGCTCCTCGAAAGTAACTTCCTCATGGGTCACGGTTTTCACTACGTTGGGTCCGGTGACAAACATGAAGGATGTATTCTTGACCATGAATATGAAATCAGTAATAGCAGGTGAATAAACGGCGCCTCCCGCGCATGGCCCTAAAATAACCGATATTTGCGGAATAACGCCTGAAGCTAAAGTATTTCGCAGGAATATTTCAGCGTAGCCTCCCAGCGAAACAACACCCTCCTGGATACGCGCTCCACCGGAATCGTTGAGGCCGATAACCGGAGCGCCAACTTTCATAGCCATATCCATGATCTTGCAAATCTTTTCGGCAAAAGCCTCGGAAAGCGTACCGCCGAAAACGGTGAAATCCTGCGAGAAGACAAACACCAGGCGGCCATCGATAGTGCCATATCCGGTGACTACGCCGTCACCCAGATACTTCTCTTTTTCCAGACCGAACTCTTTGGTGCGGTGGGTGACGAACATATCGAACTCCTCGAACGAACCGGGGTCAAGCAGGAGATCGAGCCGCTCACGAGCGGTGAGCTTACCTTTCTGATGCTGGGCATCGATCCGCTTTTGGCCGCCGCCAAGTCGCGCGGTTTGACGCATTTGTTGAAGTTGTTTTAGCTTTTGTTTGAGATCCATTGGGCGGCTCCAAGTACTTAATTTGGGTCACAGTAATCATGCCTTTGGCGAATAAAACTATGAAGCCCAATTAGCATGATATCCGAGCATATTTGCGGTCATAATAAAGATGACACGCAAATTGTCTATCCAACTGTAACCGGTTCGATTTTGCCTTTCTCGCCCTCTTTGAACTTAGCGAATTTGAAAGCGAGGTCATGATCGAAGGCGATTATCCAATCATCCTTGAGCATGCGTTCATTTAGCCATCGTTTCTGCTGCATGGTAACGGCCGGATCGAGATCAACCGCTGCCACATAGGGAACCCTGATATGCGCGGATGAAGGCATAATATCAGCAGGATAGATAACACGCTCCCCGCCACCGTCAACAAGGATTGCTTGAGAATAGGGGGTATGTCCACCGGTCACCTTAACCGAGACGCCAGGGAAGAGGTTGGTATCGCCATCCACGAGTTCAAGCTTGCCCGATTCATCGATAACCCGCAGGTTGTGCACCAGATAAGTGGCCATCGTGCGCTCGTTGGGATTCATGGCGTCATGCCACTCGCCTTTCTGGACAAATATTCTGGCATTTGGGAAGCGAAGCTCGGGTTGGCCATCCTTACCCTTTTTAAGCGCACCCATAGCGTGATCGGCGTGGGCATGAGTGAAGATTACACCGGTAATATCCTCGGGTTTTAGGTCGAGTCTATTTAGCTCATCGTCCCATTTGGTCGGACCGGGAAGGGGATACATCTTTAGTTCTCGTTCATTGAGGATATCGCCAAAGCCGGTATCGACAACGATTATATCTTTGCCGGTTTTTATCAACAAGGGGTTCAGATCAAGGCGGATCAGGTTTTTATCGTCGGATTGATAAATCTTACCCCAGATGACCTTGGGGATAACGCCAAACATGGCGCCGCCATCGATCAAAAAGTAATTTTCCAAAATTGAATGAAGTTCGATGTCACCCAGTTTCATATATTTATTATCCCCTTAGAAAATGGTCTTAAACAAGTGCGGGGCCATTTTATGGCCCCGCAGGCACTTCTCTATCTCAAGTAACTTCCCGAGATAACCAATCTTTGTATCTCAGAAGTTCCCTCATAGATTTCCATAATTCGCTGATCGCGATAGAGTTTCTCAATCGGCGAGAACTCACCGATATACCCATATCCGCCATGAATCTGCATAGCACGATCGACGCAGAACTTGGCTGTTTCGGTGGCGAATAGCTTAGCCTGAGCGGCCTCGATAGAGAACTTCTCGCCTTTATCCTGCATCATAGATACCTTGTAGGCCATCATGCGGGCGGCCTCGATCTGGGTGGCCATATCGGCAATCATCCATTGGATCGCCTGGAATTTGCCGATTGGTTGGCCGAAGCAAATTCTCTTTTTAGCATAATCGATCGACTCCTGCAGCGCTCTCTGCGCAATTCCCAGACCCTGGGCGGCAACACCAATTCTGGCGCCGTCGAGAGTGTTCATTGCAATCTTAAAGCCTTTGCCGACTTCACCAAGAAGATTTTCTTTGGGAACGCGAACGTTTTCCAACCAGATGCGGCCTGTGGTGGCGGCTCTCATGCCCATTTTTTTCTTAAGAGTAGCGGTTTTAACGCCGGGGATATATTTGCCGTCTTTTTTGGCTTCAACTAAAATAGCGGAAATTTTGCGGGAAGCCTTATCATCATCCCCGCCGCCTTCAACTTTTACGAAAAGTACAAAGAGGTCGGCCACATCGCCGTGCATGATGAAAATTTTCTCACCATTAATAACCCACTGGTCACCTTCAAGGATCGCGGTTGTTTTCTGATTGACGGCATCGGAACCGGCAGCAGGTTCGGTGAGAACGAAAGCGGGAAGAATTTCGCCGGAGGCACATTTGGGTACATATTTGCGCTTTTGTTCCTCGGTTCCGAAAGTATAGATGGGATAAGTGGCCAATTCGGTTACGGCATCGAGTAAACAGACTGCGGCGTCATTATAGCATAGTTCTTCGATTAAGGTAGTATATTCGATGGAAGAGACACCGCCTCCGCCATACTGCTTGGGCATTCGAAGAGCGGTGAAACCTTCTTTAGCGAGCGCCTGATAGATATTCATGGCAAAGCGATCAGGGTCGTCGCGATGATCGAGTTCTTTGGAAAAAGGCTCGATATTCGTTTTAGCAAAAGCCGTGACTCTATCTCTTATGGCCTGTTGTCTGTCATCGATATTGTATCGAAACATAGTCCCTCTCTTTAGTTGAGATGTTTATTTTATATTATCTTTTCATCTTTTTTTATCTGAGGTAATCTTGTATGGAGATAATTGACGATATCCTGGGTAGAGGCGCCCGGGGTGAAAATTTCTCCCACACCGAGCTCTTTTAGCTCTTTTATCTCGCTATCGGCGATAATTCCTCCACCGAAAACAAGAATATGCTCGGCGCCTTTTGCCTTAAGGCCGTCCAAAACCAAAGGGAAAAGGGTCATGTGAGCACCGGAAAGGATCGAAAGCCCAACAACATCGACATCCTCTTGAATAGCTGCGGCCACAACCTGGTCAGGCGTTTGGCGCAAACCGGTATAAATAACCTCGAAACCGGCATCGCGCAAGGCGGCGGCGATGACCTTGACCCCTCGGTCGTGACCGTCTAATCCGGGTTTGGCAAGCAGGATCCGATATTTGCGTTCCATAGTTATCCCCTGGTAATCGAATTAAATAGAACTACTAAAACCAACAATCAACAAATATACAAAACGATGCCTTAATTTGCAATATGGCTATAGCAAAAACAAGCTAAAAATACTGTTTCAGACTCAAAGGATTATCAAATATGGGTGGATGTCTGGTATGATTATAAACTAATAGGATTGAATGACCAAGTTTGAATCGAGTTAACCCGGCATAACTGTATAAAGGCCATCGCTATTGACATATATCATTAGATTACCATCGATGGTAACTTCAACAGTTTCGCTAAAAAGAGGCGTCCAGGGATTACCGGGCACCGTGGCATCGGAAACATAATATACGGTTACCTTGTCGCCGCCGTTAAAGAGCTGCCCGGCGTCGGTATCGATCAGGTTATGCAGAATAAAATTCTGGCCGGGGAAGATATGAACCCAAAGCTCAACCTGACGAATTTCGGTTCCCCGTGTCTGGACATAACCGGCGATTCTAACAGAGACTTCGCTATTGTTATTGATTCCGACTCGGCCGGTTTGGGGTATGGGTGGTTCAGGCATATATGAGGTTGGTTTTTTATGCGAACAGCCAACAAGGAGGACAAGGCTTAACAAAGCTGCAAGAATCACTCTAACTTTCATACAAAAATAATATAACTTCTTTAGCCTTCTTGTCAAGAAAAATGAATCCGCTGCCATACAATCTCCCTCACAGGTTATCGCGTTAAATTTAATGAAGTATCATAAGAAAGCATTCTTATCCATGTTTACGGGGGGTAATTTACACAGCCCTACAAGTTTGGCTACAGGATACTATAGTTTTTTATGGACAAAGATTATTTAATATTGTATGAATTATTTGGGGCGACTTAAAATCATAAGGAGTTTCAAGATGAATATGCCAAGACTTTATGCGTTACTTATCTCCATTATCGGAAGTATAATTATTATTTTAGGCTGCAGCGATAAGGGGGTTGACAATAAGCCGTATGTTAATCCTTATGTGCCAAATTTTCAATTTAACAATTATAATATCGCGACTGATCTTGATTGGTCTCAAAGGTGGTATACGGCTGGTTTTCCTGTTGATGAGTATAATAGTTATGCTCATGATGATCGTGGAATTCCCGTTAGCATCTATAACAACCAATACTATTATCATCCGTTTCTAATCGCAGCATATGGAATTGGATGTCTTATCAGTTATCGCCAAACAAACGATAGCTCATATCTTGATCGCGCTTATGTTTTTGCAAATAAACTTACTCAGCTTGGCAATCGATTCCATGGCGGAATTTATATGCCTTATATGTTAAGCGCCAGTATACATGGCAGCGGCGATGTACTTATGACTCCCTGGTATTCCGGTTTCACGCAGGGCTACGCTTTATCGTTGTATTCGCGGTTTTATGAATTATTTGGGGATAGCCGTATGAAAGCGCTTGCCGATAGCGTCTTTACCACATTCATGTATACTGATTCCTCATCTAATGCCTGGACTTGTATGATAGATTCAGCAGGCTATTACTGGATTGAGGAGTACCCTTTTCATCCGCCGGAACATGTATTTAATGGATTTATGGTCGGCATCAACGGATTGGATGATTATTATTTAATTACTCATAACGTCGAATGTTCTGAGCTCATGATGGGGGGGCTAACTACAATCGCCCATTATTTTGACGAATGGAGAAATCCCGGTGGAATTTCTTATTACTGCCTTAGACATCATCATATACCTGACCTAAGCTATCACCTCCTAGTTATAAATTTATTAAGGCATATGACTCAGATTTCAGGCGATTCGACTTTTTCAATTGATGCCGATACCCTGTATTCAGATTATCATTAATAATTGATCTGGCAATATTTCGCGTTCGCCTATATAAGCGGCGGCTCGGT
>DOTU01000031.1:5289-5527 GCA_003520965.1 Candidatus Zixiibacteriota bacterium | reverse complement strand
GAAGATGAAGACGAATAAACAGTGAACAAAAACATTACGCACGTTGACTCCTTTCGAAATTTTATCTTGTTAATTCTTTTTCCATAAAATTATTCAATCGTTTAATTAAAATCAATTTTACTTTGGCATTTTCAAGCCTTCAGGTTCATCTTAATCCATAAATGCCAGGCCTTTCGCGAAACATCTGAATCCCGCCCCCCGGATATAGTATTATGCTTGAGTTGGTAAGCTTGATTCC
>DOTU01000031.1:0-4952 GCA_003520965.1 Candidatus Zixiibacteriota bacterium | reverse complement strand
CATCGAAACGCCACCGCCGGATGGGTGAGAAATTGGATCCTGCTACCAGCGAGAAAATGAGCATTACTCCCCCAAAAATCGCGATCTATATAGCTGTACCCTGCATAGGTTGAATTGCCGAACTGCCCGCGGCTAAAGTTTGGCTTGATGCCCAAAAGCATTTTTTCCTCGGATAAATCTCCCTCGCGCGGATAGTGCAAGTTATCCAGAGCATACCAGGTATTAAATGAATCGAGGAGCCCGCCCCAACCATAATTCATGTGATAATTCCACTGGCCGCCTACGCTGCTGTAGCCATCACAGACTATGGCGTGACCGGGAATGCCATATTCGATTGGCTGGTTAGCATCAAGCTCGCTGGTAATCAGGCCCCACCAGCCAAGCGGATCTTCATAATCCGAACGATAGGCAACCCAGCAGGCTGGGTCATACGACATCATCTCCAAAGCCGGTTCCATATCAACAATGAAAGCTCCGGACGCGCAACCGTCGTTCTCGCAATAATTCATATCTACCGCTAAACCGAGAAAAGAGCTAAGCTCAGCCACAGCAGCCTGCCATTGTGTTGAATCGGAAGAATAAACGTAATCTCTCATGCTCATAAAATCGCGACCGGGCGGCCAGGACCAGTATCTAACGATCTGGGCCGCGGCTGTGGCAACGCAACCTACAGTGCAATGTGGATCGTCGCAAACATCCGGGTCTGAGGGACAATTGTTGTTATATGGCTCGTGCTGATGCCACTCGGAAGTCAGGAGAATATCGCCCTGGTAATAATCCCGGGCGATAGCGCCATTTTCGAGCTGAGTACGAAAGTTTGCCGGACTTTGGCTAAGCATATTCCATGTCTCGGCGTTATCAATCGCCAGGAGTGGACGCAAACGTTCGGGGGTCACAGTCGATATAGGACCTAATTGCTTTTCGATTTGATTCAGAACCCGTTCAGGCCAGTATTTTATCAGATCGCCGGGGCCTTCATCAAAATTAAGATCGAGGTTGCATGTTGTCGAATATGCTGTGATCGGCGGCAATCCTTTGAGCAGGGAAACCAGAATGTATCCGCTTGGGTTGACCTTACAAAAATACCCCAAAGTTCTGTTTCCTCTTTTATATTCCTCCACGCTCGCCAAAGAGGGGCTTGTAACACCAGACCAATCGCCCGTCTTCTGCCATATCAAGGTCATCCAATTGGTGGCCACGGTAGCAGCCTCGGCGCTGGTGATTGGCTGAGCCAATGATGTTGATACCATCAAAGGCGACAAGGCGCTGAGGATTATCAGAAATATTATTAATTTCATTTTTGCTCCATTGCCTACTGTAAGGTTACCAATACCAGAATCATTCCCTTTTGCCCTTTGGCCAGAGGCTCCATTGCTTTGCCCAATATTGCTCCTTGCGCCTTCTCGTGATCAGAAGCTTTCATGGCGTATCCTGGAGTTGCTGATGTGGTAAGAAGGTCGCCTGGCTCAATATTTTGATCTAAGGCTTCAACCTGGCAGTACACTCTGCCAGCCAGAGCGACATCTTTGTCATATTTTCCCGTTCCCAATCGCACACCGGAGGCCAAGCCTTGAGCTCCCGCGATTATTCCGGCAACGCGTTTATCATAAGCCTGTTTACATGAAGTCAATTTTCCGGGGTTTTCTGGATCAATCGCCACGACGGTCCCGGGGGCGATATCGATACCTTCCGAAATATCAAATGCCTCGGCGTAATCGAGTCCCTCGCCGAGCTCCATTACGATTTCGCCTGAAGTAATCCCGTATAGAACTACGTTTCCGATGAATTTTGCCGCCTTACCGCTTGTGCCTCCTTCAGCATAAAGGCCAATTCCCGAAGAGTAAGTGGCTTTAGCATACATGCCATAGGACGCGCCTTCGCCTCGAACGCCGGTGCCGGCGGTTGCGTTAGTCGCAACGCCCTTTATGGCAACGCTATTATTATAGGAATTTTCACCATAAATTCCAAAGCCGCTGGGGCCGGTGGAGATACCACAGAGGCCCTTTCCCCGCAATCCGCTCGTAGAGCCTTTTACCCCGACGCAATCGGCGCTATCAGCCTGACCAAGGACCCCTATACCATCCTGGCTGACAGCCTGTCCATAAATTCCAACACCGTATCGGCTGGCAGCCTCGCCATGAACTCCTGTAGCATAACTTCCGCTGGAATAACCCTTGATACCAGTGGGGTGGCTGCCGCTGGCCATACCGAAAATGCCCATACCATCGGAGGGTTTGTTTGAGGTAGCAAAAACGCCAATGCTTTGTTCAGAGGTAGCTACCAAGCCCATACCAGTTCCTGAGGCATAAGCAACAACGCCGCGTCCACCTGTTCCCTGCGACTCGCCATAAACACCGTCACCGGCGCCCTCAGACAAGCCATACACCCCTTTTCCATTAGAAATCTCCTTGGCAAGCCCATAAACACCGATAGTGGCACCGCTGTCCGCAATACCAAAAACACCGTTGCCGCTGGCACCTGTGGCATAACCTCTCAGGCCCTGTCCAAAGCCGCCGTATGCCTTTCCATACACTGATGCGCCCATCATTGCGGTGCATTCGCCAACGATTGCATTGCCTGTAGAATTGACTACCAGCTTACCAGTTGTAGCTGTTGAATTTATTAAGACTCTATCGGTAGCAGTAGTCAGTGATACGGTACTACCGTTATCAGTCCATCCGCCGTTACCCACAGGACCTGAGAGCGAGACGCTGGCAGTATCTGCGCGGTTGGATTGAACGGCATAAGGAACAGACACGAGACGCGTACGTGGTGTCATTTCGGAATTGGTGCCAACTTTAATTCCAAGATAGGTGCTAATATCCTCAAAAAGCAGATAAGTAAGGGCGTGAGATGAGCCAAGCGTTTTCGAAAAAACACCATCGGCTACCGTTACCGACGTCGTTTCCGCCCACAGCGCCGTTCCTCCGCTGCTTTGACCATAAATCGAAAAAATAACGTTATAGGAACCATCCGGCACCGGATTGTCCGAAGCATCCCTTAATTCCCCTTGATAACTCATCATCCCCGGACCACCGGCGACGGCAATGGCACAAAATGCCAGTAGTAAAGCACTAACCAGACAGATAGCGAATTTCATTGTTGCCTCCAAAAGATGTAATATAACCAGCATTACCTTAACGTTTTTCGAGTTCAGCCATTCTCCTTTCGAGGTCGGAAATTTTTTCTGATAGCTTTTCATTGGATAGTTGATAAGTTTCAATTGTCTTTTGTTGTTCTTTCATGCCTTCAATCAAAAGTGCGGTCAGCCGGGCGTAATCGATTGATTTGGCATCAACGCCGTTGTCTTCGTAGGCGACAACCTCAGGAACGACCTGACCAACATCTTCAGCGATCAAGCCGATATCGTGCTTGCCGCCCTCTTTTTGATCATACGATACGCCTTGAAGCTTCATTACTCTAGCAAGCGAACCTTGCAATGGCTGGATATTGGTTTTCCAGCGGCGAGAGCTGTAGGTGGTCCAGGCATCGGCAATGGGATCGGTGGTGGAATAATGCTGGACAGTTATGATATTGGTATGCGCGCTGGTGCCAACGCTGATCATGCCGTTAGAGGCAAGTAAAAGAGTTTGACCGCCGGCTGCGTCATACATAGTTATATCCCCGCCTGCATGCCAGGGGCTGGGCTCGATACCCATGTATTCGCTGCCATCGTCAAGCATGCTGATAGCCCCTTCAGAACTGAGAGCCATTGTATTGATCCCGCTGGTATTCTTCATGATGAGATCGCCACCAGCATGAAAAGGACTTGGTTCGACGCCCATATATTCGGTTCCATCGTCAAGCATACCAATGGTTCCATTAGATCCTAAAATCATCGTGTTAATCCCGCCGGTGCCCTTCATAATGAGATCGCCGCCCGAATGCCAGGGGCTGGGCTCTACGCCCATATATTCGCTGCCGTCATCGAGGAAACTTGCATAACCGGTTCCGGCATTTGTACCAAACTTAACTTGCGTGAGGTTATTGCCATACACCGCTAAATAGCTTCTCAGTGAATCAGCATGCATGTATACTCCGGTGCTTTCGGACATCGTTCCGGATATAAAGGATCGTTGAAACGTGAATCGTGATGCAGTGCTGTCGCATCGTAATTTTATCTGGGGATGATTAGTCACCAACCTGGCGCCGCCCACCTGAGGTGCGTACATATTAAGATTGGGACCATTTGACGTTGTAGTGAGACCCAAAAAGGGATCGCTTCCGGGCGGTTCGGGCTGGGGATTGAACATATAGATGCCGGCATCCCCTCCGATATTGTTCTTAGTCTCAATCAATTTAAAGGGATCAGAGCCGGGCGGCTCGGGCTGAGGATTAAACATAACCCATGAGGCTTCTCCTCCGGGGCCGGTGATTGCCGATATTAACTCGTGCGCTTCATAACCGGGCGGTTCGGGTTGAGGATTGAACAAACCCCAGGTGATTTTTCCAAGAGAGCCGGGTTTGGCGCTGCAGCTTAACAACGGTTGGCCATTTGGCCCTTCAAAACCAAGATTTACTTCGCCCGAATCAATGCCGGCGTGAAATAGGCGGCCATTGACGGGATCCGTGGGTCGTTCCTCAACAACAACTCCCATATTTTCCGTGCCGGTATTGAGCGATATCGAGGATTGCGCGGAACCGGGATCTTGTAAGATTAAAGAACCAGGCGAGGTCTGCAAATCTCCGGATAAGCGCTTGGCGACACCGGAATTGGGGACATTGTTAATTCTAAAACGACGAATTAACGGCGGCAACGAGCCGATCTGAGCGGCGAGATAAATATTCGGCCTTGATGCTAACGATAATGAGCAAGGAATGACGCTGCCAAGATCGACGGCAAAGTAGCCGCTGTCGGTATGAACTGCGGAATGCGATTCAGTCCAAAGGGGCGTTCCGCCAGTTGAATCAGCGTAAATGGAAAAAATCATCTGATAATTTGCATTGGGCAC
>DOTU01000298.1:3415-4473 GCA_003520965.1 Candidatus Zixiibacteriota bacterium | reverse complement strand
ATCGTTACCATGCTGTCATTGTCTGGAGGCGCAATTCATGTGTTCCACCGGGCGCGGGAAAGCCTGGTTTTAGGTTCTTATAAGGGATTATCCGCCCGTCTGGCCCGTCGGTTGGAAACAATCGAGTTTGGTGACACCTCGATTGGGCGGACCGCAAAAAACAAACGTTTATTGATTATTCGAGACCTTCACCTGAGCCAGGATTATGAATTCTTTGGAGGCCAGCAGGATGGTTTTACCTATATGGCCCTGGTTCCTATTGTCTCCGAGGGCGAGAACTGGGGCGTAATTACTCTTTTCGGAAAGGGAACTTACCAACCCGGCTCTTTCCAGGTTGATCTGTTGGAGCAGTTTGGAGAGCAGTTGGGAGCCGCCCTGGTATTAGGAAGACGAGCCCGCACTATCCAAGCTAACCGAGATAATCTGAATTCATTAGTTAAGGCCTTAGGTGAGGAGCTTTGCGATACATCGTCGATGGCTGGCGGGCCAGCATCGTCGGTCAGGGGTTTGGGGTGGCTGTTGGGAAGGCTATTTGGCGGCGATCGTTTCGATATCTGCAAGCACGGCCCCGATGGATGGAAGATCGCTCTTTCGTCAGAACCTGCATTTGAGGATAGGCAATTAAAACCGCGGGCCGATTCCGACTTTTCTGCCCTTACAGCTGGTATGATAAATTCGGATCAGCCTCCGCCATTTGAAGAGTTCTCCGAAGGCAGGTCTTATATTTATTCGTCACTCTCCGACGGGGCGGCCTGGTTATTTGTCAGACTCGAAGGCAAACGTAAACCAACGGTTGACCTGGAGCTTCTAACTGATGCTTTCCGAATTGTTTACGGTTTGCTAGCTCGCATGACCGCTGTAAAGCCATCCGCAATTCCCAAGCCGGTAGCCGCCAAAATTGATGATAATTTAGCCTCTTCGGTGTTAAACCAAATATCGGGTGAAATTGAGCGTTTGATTTTAGAGTATTCAGGCACAACACGGGAATCCGATCTGCGTGACCTTTTTACCTGGTTGGAGATCATCCAGAATACGGCCAAGGAAACAGTTGAGCTTAA
>DOTU01000298.1:0-3093 GCA_003520965.1 Candidatus Zixiibacteriota bacterium | reverse complement strand
GAAATAGTTCAAAATGCAATTTTGGAAATAGGTGACGGAAAAGATTTCGAAATTGCCTATCAAGGTGGCAATGGTATCCCCGCGCCTGACTTATCGTCGGAAACAATAAAAAAATCAGTGGTTGCTTTCTTAACAGCGGCTCTGTTCGAATCCGGCTCGAAAGGAACGTTACGGCTCTCGTCGCGCTCCGACAATGGCAATATTTCTCTCGAATTAAAAGGGGAGAGCCTCTCGAAAGCCCCCAAAGTCGGGGAAAAGCCGGCCTGGCTAACGGAAATTGAGGGACGATTGGAATGCAGCCGAGTTGAAGATAATAAGGGGCAGGAAGTTGATACCTGGAGGTTAAGTTTCCCTCTCAAGCGCCAAACCGGGGCAAAACCCCGCCCAGTAGAGGCCCCAAAGGTTCTGGCAGTTGATAGCCAGGAGGTTATTCGAGAACTATTAACCGGCATGCTCTCTAGCCTTGGTTATGATGCCACCGTGGTCAGCACCTCGGATGATGCTTTCGTTATTTTTAAAGCGAACCTTGAAGCGGGCAAGCCTTTTAATTATGTAATTGCGGATTACGGGCTTGATAAAATCTCCGGATTGGAACTGGCTCGTGAACTTAAATCACTTGATCCAGATATCTTCTTTCTCCTCATCTCCGGTTGGGGATTGACTCCAGATCCTCAAAATGCTTCCCGCGCAGGGATCGATATGATGCTTAAAAAACCGTTCCGTATGGAGCAGTTGGCCGAAATCTTAAGAAAATCCAAACGGGAGGCTGCCCGGTAGTGGCTCATCCGTTCAAGACTTCCTGGCGTGTCAGGTTCGATGAAATCGACATGCAGGGGGTAGTTCATCACCCTCAAATTGTGACCTATCTCGAAATCGCCCGCCTGGAGTACTGGCGCAGTTTGGGCATTTCATACAACAATCTGCGAAATGACGGTTATGAGTTTATCGTGCATGATCTGCATGTAGAATATTTAAAACCGCTCCTGTTTGATGAAATCATTGATGTGACCGTGGCCACCAAAAAGCTGGCTCGGGCCAGTTTTGTGCTTGGGTACGAAATCCGCAAGGAAAATGGCGAGATGGCGGTAGCGGCGGAAATCGAACTGGTTTGCGCGAGGATTAATATTCCGTACCCCACGGCTTTGCCCGCGAAATATCGTCAAAAGATGCTATAACACAATTAGCGGTCGGGCCATTCCATAATTGACATCTTTCCATCCTTCATGCTAAACTTAATAAGTCGATTAAGTTTTTTTTATAGTCCGCTAAACGCGCTGAGATAATTGTACGGGTATTCGTGTCTGGCCGAATGCTGAAAGGAGATTATTATGTATCTATTATTTCTAATCGGAAGGATATTGTTTGGAGGTTATTTTATTTATAACGCCTTCAATCATTTTACTCATGTTAAGGGTATGAGCGGTTATGCCGCGACCAAGTCGGTGCCGATGCCGTCGGTGGCGATCATTTTTTCAGGCCTTTTGCTTCTTTTTGGCGGAGTCAGCGTTGTGCTTGGCGTGGCTCCCTTTATTGGGCTTCTTTGCCTAATCGTTTTTCTGATACCGGTGACCTTTACCATGCACTCATTCTGGACTGATACCGACGCGGGCGCCAGGATGGGCAATCAGATCAATTTCTATAAAAACATGGCCCTTTTGGGAGCGGTATTGATTTGCTTCGTTATTCCCAGGCCGTGGCCGCATAGCTTGTGAGTCTGTTTAGATTCATTGAAGTCAGTTGTTTTTTAATGTCGATTTGAGATTAGCTTGCAAGATATCAAGTATCCCGCAATCTATCTACATTTCCCAAATTAAATTCCTTGAAATATTGCCGAATTTCATATAAACTAATATGCAAAACCGGTCAGTATTACGGGCATAGAATTTAATAACGGGGGGAGCCAAACACGAATCGTGATGCTAAAAAATAAAAAATGGGAGAGCCAATCATGAGCCAAAAAATTGCTGAAATACTGGGAAAAGATGCTGAAAACTTGCTTGATTATCGTTCGAAAACCGTACCAAAAGAGCAGTTGCACCTTCCCGGGCCGGATTTTATTGAGCGTGTCCACTCCTGCTCCGACAGGCCGATAGCGGTGCTGCGAAATTTGCAGACGATGTATGACCATGGCCGCCTGGCCAAAACAGGCTATCTATCGATTCTACCCGTTGATCAGGGGATAGAGCATTCTGGCGGTGCGTCGTTTGCTCCGAATCCAATCTATTTTGATCCCGAAAATTTGCTCAAGTTAGCTATCGAGGGCGGCTGCAATGCCGTGGCCTCGACACTGGGTGTCCTCGGTTCTGTATCGCGGAGATACGCTCATAAAATACCGTTTATTCTTAAGATCAACCATAGTGAACTGCTGACCTATCCAAACAAGTTCGACCAGGTGATGTGGGCTAACATCAATCAGGCGTTCGATATGGGCGCGGTGGCGGTTGGCGCTACTGTTTATTACGGTTCGGATGAGTGCACTCGCCAAATCCAGGAGGTTTCCGAAGCCTTTGACCAAGCGCATTCGCTGGGTATGGTGACTGTCCTTTGGTGTTACCTTCGCAATTCGGCGTTCAAGAAAGACGGTGTGGATTATCACGAGTCCGCCGATCTTACCGGCCAGGCTAATCACATGGGCGTTACAATCGAGGCAGATATCGTCAAACAGAAGATGGCGCAGAACAACGGAGGGTACAAGGCCCTCAATTTCGGCAAGACAAGCTCCAAGGTTTACAGCAATCTGACCAGTGACCATCCGATTGACCTGGTACGCTATCAAGTACTTAACTGCTACAACGGGCGTGCGGGGATGATCAACTCCGGTGGGGCATCTGGCGAAAACGATTTAGTTGACGCGATCAAGACCGCGGTGATTAACAAGCGCGCCGGCGGCATGGGGATGATTATGGGACGGAAAGCGTTCCAGCGTCCGATGCCCGATGGCGTCAAGTTGATCAACGCCGTGCAGGATGTCTATCTCGATAAGAATGTGACGATAGCGTAAAACTCGCTTGCGCTGTCAGTTCTCCTGACCTGACGGTACAACTTTAATGATTAATAGGCCGGACGACCTCGTCCGGCTTTATAATTTTAATT
>DOTU01000294.1:8038-9297 GCA_003520965.1 Candidatus Zixiibacteriota bacterium | reverse complement strand
CGCTTCTTTTCTTTTGGGCGATTATAGGTTTTCTTTTAGCAATTAACCGCGATTGGCAGGAGTATTAATGTATCCCGAACCATTACGCTTTTTGGGCATAACTTTTATTCGCTCTTATGGGCTGCTTTTGGCGCTTTCATTTCTTTTGGGGGTTGCCCTGGCTATTAAGCGCTCAAAGAAGGCTAATCTCGATCCCAACCTAATTATTGATCTCTCTTTTGTAGTGCTGGTTGCGGCTATCGTCGGCTCGCGCTTTTTCTACGTAATTTATCATCTTGATGAGTTCTCCAGCAACCTCCTCGATATCATCAACCCCTTCCATTCCGGCTATGTGGGTATCGCCGGCCTTTCCATGATGGGGGGAGTTGTGTTGGCCATAGCTTCGGCTTTTGTCTTCTTTTATATCAAGCATAAAAGCCCCTGGCCGGCTTTTGATGTTATGATGCCTGCTTTTATGCTTGGCGTTGGTTTTACTCGTATCGGTTGTTTTCTCAACGGCTGTTGCTTCGGACTTCCAACCCATTGTTCTTGTGGGATGGTCTTTCCAACAGATTCGCAGGCCGGTTATATTTTCCCCGACACTCCTTTAATTCCCACTCAACTTTTTGAATCGCTGGCCGGTTTTGTGATGCTTGGGATTATTATCTGGAGCGAGCGCTATAAAAAATTCGACGGCCATTCTTTTTGGGTTACTGTCGCCCTCTATGCCGCCTGGCGCTTTATTATCGATTTCTTCCGCTATTATGAAAATTCCATGATATTTACTACCATTGGTGGCCAGCACTTTTCGAGAAACCAGTTTCTCTCAGGCCTTCTTTTTGTGGGCTCTATCATTGCTTATGTGATAATGTATGCCAGATCTAGAAAATCATCCGGCTCCGCTGCTGCGCGTGCTTAGTAATACAGCAGGTTGGGCTAAATCATTATATGACGATTTCAAGGAGTTTCTTTCTCCCTCAGCCTGCCTTTGTTGCGGACGGGAGCGAGATTTCCCCGACCCCATACTTTGTCCCGATTGCATAAAGAATCTCACGCATAAAAACCCAGGTGGTGGCCCAATCTGTCCATTCTGCGCCCGCCCCGTCGGAACCAAATCCTCCTGCGAGCTCTGCCGCGGACCACATCCGCTCGATCTCTACTTCTGGGGAATATATGACGATGAACTCAAAGACTGCCTTCTGCAATTTAAGTTCCACAGTGCCCTTGAGCTTGGCAAAAGGCTATCCGATATGGCGGCCGCCTCAATCGAGGAGAGGCTT
>DOTU01000294.1:0-7809 GCA_003520965.1 Candidatus Zixiibacteriota bacterium | reverse complement strand
CTATCCGATATGGCGCCCGCCTCAATCGAGGAGAGGCTTTCCGAAAAAAGGTATGATCTGATAGTTTCCCTGCCCCTTCATAAAACCCGAGAGCGTGAACGCCGTTTCAATCAATCAGAAATAATCGCCAGGCGCTTTTCCGAAAGCCTGGGCGTTACGCTCAATACCGATATCCTGATTAGAGTCAAAGCTACCCATCAGCAAGCTAAGTTAGCCGAAAATGATCGCTGGAACAATGTTGCCGATGCTTTCGCAATTTCCATTGGCTCCGCGGAAATCTTAGCGGGCAAGAACCTTTTACTTGTTGATGATATCGTTACCACGGGTGCTACCATTTACGAGGCTTCCAGACCGCTTTGGGGTGCGGGAATTAAACGTCTTGATATTTTTTCGATGGCCTATGCGAAATGAAATTCGACGAACTGAAATTTGAGATTTGCGACGATTTCGCCTCTGGCGATTTCATCTTTGACGCTTACGGAAACAGCCTGAATGAGTTGTTTGCCGCTTGCGCCGCTGCTTGTTTTCACGCCATAACCGATCTTGAAAAGGTTAGGCCGGTTAGAAAATATTCTTTACAGCAAAACGGGGAAAACGCTGAGGAGCTTTTATATAATTTTATCTCTGAGCTTATCTATCTCAAAGACACCGAAAAACTTTTCCTCTCCGATTACGATATCGATATTTCACCCGATCGGAAAGCCCTCAAAGCTATTGTGGCCGGAGAGTCGATCGATTATGATAGGCATACAATTAAAACTGATGTCAAAGCCGCGACCTATCATGATCTAAAAATTGAAAAGGTAGGCAACGGCTTTAAGGTTCGAATGGTGCTTGATTTGTAAGGCGGCATATTATGGAAACTAAAAGAATCGAAAATTTTATTTGGGAAATTCCCCCTGATCAAAAGCCCGGCATGAAAGTGCCCGCCCGCATCGTGGCGTCTGAAGCCCTGATGAAACAGATGGACGAGGGCGTTATCAACCAGATCTCTAACGTAGCTTGCTTGCCTGGAATACGTGAATATGCCTGGTGTATGCCTGATGGCCACTGGGGGTACGGCTTTCCTATCGGCGGCGTGGCTGCCTTTGATATGCGCAGCGGCGTCATTTCACCCGGTGGTATCGGTTTCGATATCAATTGCGGTGTCCGTCTTATTAGAACCGATCTTACCGCGGCCGAATTAAAGCCCCATATAAAAGAGCTTGTTAACGCCCTATTCCAGATAATCCCGGCAGGTGTTGGCAAAAGTGGCTTTGTGAACTTAAATCGTGCCGAATTTGATAATGTCATTACCAATGGCGCTGAATGGTGCCATAAAAACGGTTACGCCTGGGACTCCGATCTTGACCGTATCGAGCAACGCGGCCATCTCACCGGCGCCGATCCTGATGCCGTATCCGATAAAGCCATTAATCGTGGCATCGATCAGATCGGCACTCTTGGCTCCGGCAATCACTATCTGGAAATCCAGACAGTCAGGTTTGACGATGAATGCGATCGGGAAATAGCCGGGTTGTTGGGTATCAAATCCGAAGGCCAGATTATGATCATGGTCCATTGCGGTTCACGAGGTTTCGGACATCAAATCGGAACGGATTACTTGCAATCGTTTGGCGCGGCCATGAAAAAGTACGGCATTGTCACTAACGACCGCGAACTCGCTTGCGCCCCTATCAATTCACCAGAAGGAAAGAGCTATTATGGCGCAATGTGTTGTGCTGCCAACGCCGCCTTTGCTAATCGCCAGGTGATAACCAATGGTATCCGTTCAGGCTTTGCCAGGCTCCTTGGAAAGAAAGCAGAGGACCTGGGCATGGAACTTGTCTATGATGTCGCCCACAATATCGCCAAGATTGAAACCTATAATATTAACGGTAAATCTGTCGAGCTTCTGGTGCATAGAAAAGGGGCCACCCGCGCTTTCGGTCCGCGAAACCCCAATCTTTCGCCAGGTTTCCAAAGCACTGGCCAGCCTGTATTGGTGGGTGGCTCAATGCAGACCGGATCATTTCTCCTTGTAGGTACCAAGAAAGCCGAGGAGCTTACCTTTGGCTCCACCCTTCACGGTGCCGGACGAGTTATGTCTCGTGGCGCAGCCCGCAGAAAAGTGCGCGGAAACGATCTCCAACACGAAATGGAGAAGGGGGGCATCTATGTTCGCACTGCTTCGTTCTCCGGCCTCGCCGAAGAAGCCGGATTTGCTTATAAAGATATTTCCGAGGTTGTTAATGTAGTCCATCAGCTTGGCATCTCCAAGAAGGTCGCCCGCCTACTGCCTTTGGCAAATATTAAGGGTTAAATCGACTGAATCTTTTTTTATGCATTAAGGGTATGTTCCTATCTTGATTGGGACGACCTCTCGACGCTAGTGGCATTATTAGCAAACAATGAAAAATCTTATTATTCTCCCCAAATAAAAAGACCGGCAATTATTGCCGGTCTGTTTGAGGTTATGCTGCCGGGAGCGCTTTGGCCTTAGATCCCCCGACATCTCAAATTAAATTAATCAATTGCGTTCGGTGCGCCTGTATGGATAGGGGTACTGAGAACCTTATAGCTGTTTACTACGAGGTACTTTGAATAAGAGCAACGTGTCCCCGGGCCCTGAATCAAGCTGCCCCAAACCCTGAGAACCATCCCATTTACCAGCGGTGTATTAGGTTCGACTTGGAATTGCAGCTCGACCCTTGTGTACTTGTCGATCTCCAGGCTTCTGCAATTTAAGGATTCAATATGATATGTGCCGACAAAGCTGTTATTCAAATTATCCGTAATTGCCTCAGAAACGGTTGCTGGACCGTCAAAACGATTGACATCATTGCCATTTGGAAGGTTTAGGCTTTCAACATTGTTTCCTGGAGCTGTGGTGCGTCCTCCGTTGGAACATCCGACAGCGATAATCAGGATTGCGATTGCGCCAAGCGCCAGAATAGATTTCATACTCATTTGTCCTCTCCTTTTAATTGGTTGTTTAAATTATCCAAAAAACTATCGTATCTTTATTCTCCTACTGGTTCAATTGTCAGGCTTGATTCGCCCACTTTATGCAGACCAATCATCCTCTCGGTCAAAAATGTTTGGGATGAGATCCATTGATGAGACATCTCCAACACCTGCTCTTGACTTACCTCGTCGATCCAGTCCAGTATCATGGAATCAATTGAATTGCCGTTGACGTCAAGATTTTCCATATTTAGCGTGAATTTCATTCTCATCATTCCCCCTTGCTTAGTATCACCGGGGGTATCTAATACAAAGCTTGTGCCGTTTATTCATGAGTTGGAAACGTTGTTTCACAGCCATATATAACTTATTGATATATAATTGGTTGCGGTGTGAAACAATATTGGTTTAATCGGGGTTTATATGGCAGTATGACACGATCCTGTATGGGTTATTTCCCTCACCTAATGGTCAAATCCAATGCTCAAGATTAACTATATCTGTCATTTACGCTGGATAACCAACGCCGATATTTCCCTTGATTGTTGCTCCAGCGAAGATATATTAGGACCAAATACGTCGTGCAGTAACGATGGCAATTTCGCTTCAACTGAAAAACAAGATGTGTGGCATGAAAAAAACCTTTTTTAGTTTCCTTATTCTTCTCTGGCTGACATTGACTTCTAGCCTGACTTGGGCATTTACACCCTCTGGTCTTCTGGAGATTCATTATATCAATGTTGGCTGGGGGACTTCTGTGTTGGTAATTGGCCCTGATGGTACTCGTATGCTAATGGATGGTGGCCGACAAGGGATGGGAACTGCGCAGGTTGTTCCCTATATGCAATCTATCGGCCTGATGGCGGCTGATAGCCTTACCTATATCCTCTCCAGCCATCTTCATTCGGATCATATTGCCGGTCTTACCGAAGTTATGAATAGTGGCTATAATGTTTCGAATGCAGTCTATTTTAACGGAAGTGATTATAGTAATACGTACGTTTCCGCTTTTCGGGCGGCTGCCATAAACCATTCTCCCGGCCCCATCAATGCGATACCTTTGGGGGCAGTTATCCCGCTTGGCGAAAGCGCCACCGCTACAATTGTTTGCAGTAATGGCTATGTTATCGGGCATGGCTATGTGCCCGGTTCTCATGACGATGAAAACGATCGTTCAATCGGGGTTTTGATAAAATATGGCCGTTTTGAATATCTTTTCGCAGGGGACTTAGGCGGTGGCGAGGGAGATAATGCCTGTACTCACCGTACAACCTCGCAAGTTAATGTTGAAACCAATCTAGCTCAGGCAATCATGCCAGGGGGAGAGCATCCGCTGCTTTCCGCTGATGGTCTTGAAGTTTTGCATGTCAACCATCACGGCAGTGAAAGCTCCACAAACTCAGATTATATGAACCTTCTGACTCCCAAAATTGCCTGCATTGCTACCGGTTCGGGACAATCTGCTGATTATATGTTTCCCCGTTTTGATGTTGTTAATGTTTTATTATCCAATGTTTATTGTGTTAACGCTGATCCAGCCATCGTTTTGCAAAACGAGGAAGGTTATCCGGCCGGAAATCTTACAAGCTACGCAGGGTACTGCGTTGGCGATATTAAAATCGTCACTTCCGGTGTTGCTAATTATACCGTTAGCGCTAATGGCCAGGTTACCGAGGGCCCCGACGAGCGCGCGGCTATCGGACTTCCGCTGACAATCCCCTTTGATGGTGTTCCCCCGGATATTGTCCCGCCCACGGTTACAGTCATTTCTCCCAATGGCGGTGAACAGTGGACTGCCGGAAGCTGGCATATTATTACCTGGAACGCTTTCGATTCGGTTGGCATCGCATCTTATGCCCTTGAATACTCAACCGATTCCGGCGGCAATTGGAATAGTATTCTGACACGTACCGATGGCAATCTCAGCTCCTACGCCTGGAGCCTTCCTTTAACCACATCCCCCAATTGCCTGGTAAAAGTTAGTGTTTGGGATGCTTCTAATAACACTGCCGTCGATAATTCCAACGGCCTCTTCTCAATTATAGCGTCTCAGGATAGCATTGCGCCCTCCGTTACTCTCAATTCGCCTAACGGGGGAGAGGTCTGGTATTCAAACGATATCGATACTATCCGATGGCAGGCTACAGATAATGTCGGTATCGCTTCCTACTCGCTGAGCTTTACTACCAACAATGGTACAAGCTGGAATACAATCCTGTCTCGATCCGAAGGTAATCCCCAGATCTATCCCTGGACAATTCCGAATATTCAGGCGAATAATTGTAAAGTTAGAGTGATCGTGTGGGATGATGTTCAGCATCCGGATACAGATTTCTCTGATACGAATTTTAATATCACTTATCGCGACAACCAGGGACCGATAGTCGATATCATTATCCCCGATGGCGGTGAGATTTGGTCGGTCGGCTCATCTCGTTACATTTTCTGGACCGCTACCGATACAAGCGGGGTCGATTCAGTTTCGCTTCAATATTCTATCGATACCGGCGCTAATTGGCGAGTAATCTTCCCATTCACCCATACCAATCCCGGTTTCTATTCGTGGACTATTCCCGATACTCCATCGAGACAAACCTTAATTCGTGCTGCCTGTATGGATGGCCATGGCAACATAGGTTACGGCTCTTCGCACGCGGTATTTACTATCAGAAGATCGCCTGTCTATAGTAGATACACCCGTATTGCGCCAATGGCGAGATAACTTCAGTACTTTCGATTATCCACATCGTTATAATCCAGCCTTGCGGGTTCCGCCTTTCGACCCAAGGGGTCGAAAGTAAAAATCCGGAATTATTGAGAGTTATGCCTCAAGAGATGGCTGAACCTATACCTTACCCTGAGGCATAACTTTTCTGTTCGGATTTTGCGTCCAACGGGACGAGCGGAACCCGCAAGGCCTGCTTTTTTCCGGGATGATTGTATTATTATATCAGTGTGAAATATGGATAGGCTAATTCATAGTACGGAACTGCTTTTTATAAAGAAGTGTTTAGGGCTTAGGGAATTATAATTTTCCAAGGAGATACTATGAAATCAATTTCGTTGTCAATACTGGCGTCGATAATTCTAATTTCCGGCAGCACGGTATCCGCTCAGTACAAAGTGGGCGACCAGGCGCCTGAATATAAATTACCCTATGCCACAAAAGATACCATCATATTTGATGGTATCGGCTCTAAGGATTTGATCGGCAAACGATATCTACTGGCGTTCTACCCCGCCGATTGGTCGGGGGGATGTACCAAAGAAGTGTGCAGTTTCCGCGATGCTATGACCGATTTCGACAATCTCAATTTGATAGTAATGGGAGTTTCGGTTGACAGCCCATTCAGCCATTTTCACTGGGCTAATGACGAAAACCTCAATTTCAAACTTCTCTCCGATCAGACTCACAAGCTTGGAATCACAATGGGAGTCTATGATGATCAACGAGGCATGTTTAAGCGATCCGTATTCGTCGTTGGACCATCGGGGAAATTTGAATATATCAATTACAATTATTCAGTAAAGGATGATAACGATTTCAACGCCCTGAAAAAAGCACTTGGAAATAAATAGTATTTTTGCGATTAGGTATACTGAGCAACTTAAAATGATATAGAGCTAAGATCTTGGCGGCCTATTCTTGTTCTTTAATATTATATTTCTTCATCCTGTAAATGAGCACATGCCTGGGGATTCCCAGCCGGGCAGCCGCCTTACTCTGGTTCCAGCCTGCGTTTCGCAAGGCATCCGTAATCAACTTGATTTCCGACGAACTCAAGGCAGATTGACTATCCTGATAGGTGATAGTCCCATTGCTTTCGTTCTCGCCCTTAGTTATTTCTGATGGCAAATCGCTTGCTTTGATTATTTTATCTTCAGTGAAAATGATTACTCTTTTTATGATATTTTGCAGCTCTCTAATATTTCCCGGCCAACCGTATCGGGTTAATATTTCAAGGGCTCTGCGTTCGATATTTATCTCCGTATTCCCCTCAAACTTATGAATGAAATGATCCACCAGCAGCGGAATATCCTCGAGCCGCTCACGTAGAGGAGGGATAAAAATTGGAATCACATTCAGCCTGTAAAAAAGATCTTCTCGAAATAACCCATCCCGAACCCTGCTGGCCAGATCCTGATTGGTGGCCGCAATTACCCTGATATCAACAGCAATCGTTTTATTCGTACCGAGTGGCTCAACCACCCTCTCCTGCAAAACGCGGAGAATCTTTGATTGCAGCTCAGGATGAAGATCGCCGATCTCATCTAAGAATATCGTACCGCCGTCGGCTAAAACAAACTTACCGATCTTATCTTTGATCGCTCCCGTAAAGGCTCCGCTTACATATCCGAATAACTCGCTTTCCAGAAGGTCTTTGGGGATTGCGGCGCAGTTCACGGTTACCAGCTCTTTTTGGCAGCGATCGCCGGAGCGATGGATAGCCTTGGCAACGAGCTCTTTTCCGGTGCCGGACTCGCCATAAATGAGGACTGTAGCGTCGGTAGCGGCTACCTTTTTAATGGTCGCGAATATATCCTGCATGGCGTGGGAACTGCCAATAATATCCGAAAAGATATCATGGCCGCTTAGTTCGCTTCGAAGCTTCTGATTCTCTTCTTTGAGACGCTGAAACTCAAGGGCCTTTTCGATTGTTAGCAGAAACTCATCGCGGTCAAATGGTTTAGTGATATAGTCGAACGCCCCTAATTTCATCGCCTCGACCGCTTTCTCAATTGTTCCAAAGGCGGTTATAAAAACAAGCGGTAGCCCCGGGTATAGTTTTTTTGCCTCCTGTAAAAGCTCGATTCCACTTTTGCCGGGAAGCTTCATATCGCTTATCAGTAGATGAAAACTCG
>DOTU01000080.1:7951-10470 GCA_003520965.1 Candidatus Zixiibacteriota bacterium | reverse complement strand
AGGAAATTGAGAAGGTTTCTTAGCCTGGATTTTCTTAAAGAAGAATCTGATATTGAAATTGCCGACAATAAAAGTTTTTCGAGTGAGAGTCTGGCTCCGATTCTCCAGAAAGCAATAGACTCCCTGCCCGAAGATTATAAAACGGCTTTTATTCTTTGCGATATCCAGAGATTGCCTTACCAGCAGATCGCCGAAATTCTACGGGTTCCAGTAGGTACGGTAAAATCCAGGATTAATCGAGCGCGAGCAATGTTGAGAGATAAACTTAAACCATATAAGGAGATCTACTATGAATTGTCGAGGGGCATCCCGCAGATTATCAGCTTACATTGATAATGACCTCTCGCCCGGCATTAAACAGAGCGTAGAGGAGCATTTGCAGCATTGTGTTAGCTGTAAACGCAAATTAGCGGAATTCGAGGCGATTGTAAGTGCGGCCCATAGCCTGGCGCCTCTATCAATTAAGAGTGGGTTTGAGGAGAGGGTATTGAAGGCTGTCCATAGCCGACAGGAAACCCATGAGGTTTTAAGCAATCTGCGTTATCGACTAACCTTAGCGGGTGTGGCTTTTATGGCAACTTCGGCGGCGATATTCTTCGTCGTAGGTCCGCCGTCTTCGGTTCCGTTGAATAGCTTTGCCGGAGCATCTGATTCCTCCATTATCAATTCGGCGCAAGCGCCTGACTTTTATGCTCATCCCGAAACCAAGGTACCATCCTTCCCTGTTCCAGAAGGCTCCAATCCTGGCACTCTGGCCGGTAATGAGAATCTTACTCCAGCCGAATCTATCCGAACCGAGCAGTTCTATGGGCCCACTCTGCAGAAGGTAAATGAGAATTTTAATGGCAAATATTGATGAGGGCACCGAATGATTTGAAATGCTAATGTTTTCTATCATTTTGTTGTAACATATTAGTATAAGGCAGCCTACGGAGAAACGCTGAAATCAGCGAACCAAGTATAGGCTGCCTTTGTCGTTCTAGCCAAACTTGATCAATTGATTATCAAAGGAAAGTAAATATCGGAATTTAATTGTTAATGATTGCACGTAGCCGGATTGGTCATTTGAGTCCATTATCGCGCGAAAACGAAACTGGCAGATTAAAAGGTTGTTATCGGAAACAGGATGATATTATCCCTAATTAAAATAACCTTACTGAAGGCCGTAAGAGGTATTTTGAATGTAGATTAACCATGTAACTTATTAAAGGTCATTTGATTAGCTCGGAACTTTGAAACCCTTTACTTTTACTGATATAATTTTATTCTAACTTATCAAAATTTGAGTTTTTCGGGCCGCAAATAATGGAACTCGATATTTTGGGGATTTGTTAGCCTATTGTGATGTGGTATTTTCCGCGGGATTTTTTCGTTGACTGCAAAGAGCGTGGCGGTTATATTGTTGTCGGGAAATTTGATAGGAGTGAAAGTAGCGAACTACCCGACAAAATCCACGTGGGTAGTTTTTTTTGAAATTAAATAAATAAAATCAATAGACCCTTGAAGGAGGTACTATGCTAATCAAGCAGCGCGACACTAAAGGTTTTACCCTCGTTGAGGTATTGGTGGTGGTAGTAATTCTGGCCATTTTGGCCGCCATCGCTGTGCCGATTTATTTGAAGTACGTTCAAAGCGCCAGAGCCGGCGAAGCTCAAGAAGCCATTGGCTCGATCATGTCTGCCGCGAAAGTATATCACGCTGAGACGGGGACATGGCCTACCGATTTACGTCAGTTGAAAAATCTAAAACTCGATCCGCTCGTTCAGGATAGATGGCGGTTTACTATTAATGGTGGCGGTTCTACTGGAATTCAAAATATCACTGCCACATCTACGGCTCAAATGCCCGGCGGTGCAGGTTATCCTGTTACCTATACTGCGTCCACCGGCAAGTGGAGTGGTTACGGTACCGATTAATCGTTAACATTTTAATACGGATGTTGAATTGGATAATTTTGATGCAGTGAGCGGTATAACCGCAACTGATAAACAACTGACCATCAACGACCTTCTGAAATTCACAAAGGATCAGGGGGCATCGGACTTACACCTTTCTGAGGGTTCGATCCCGATGATTCGAATCGACGGTCGTTTGCACAAACTTGATTTGCCCGGATTGTCTCGGCAGGGGATTAAGGATCTTGTCTTAAGCTCCATGACTAACGAGCAGATCAAGCGCTTTGAGCAGAGTTTCGAGGTCGATTTTGCCAAGGAAATTGACGACAGCACTAGATTCCGTTGCAACGTTTATCGTCAGATAAACGGCATAGGCGGCGCTTATAGAACGATTCCGGCCGATATCCGTAGCTTTGAAGAGCTTGGCCTTCCGGACATCATGAAAAGACTGGCGCTACTCGATCGCGGGCTGGTTCTTCTGACAGGCCCTACCGGCTCGGGCAAAACCACCTCGTTGGCGACCATGGTCGACTGGATTAACCAGCACAAGGAATGCCATGTCATTACGATCGAAGACCCGGTCGAGTTTTTCCATCACAGCCGTCATAGTCTCATCAATCAGCG
>DOTU01000080.1:0-7690 GCA_003520965.1 Candidatus Zixiibacteriota bacterium | reverse complement strand
GAGTTAGGGGCCTCCACACAATCGTTTGGCAACGCCCTGCGGGCCGCGCTTCGTGAGGACCCCGATGTCATTCTGGTAGGTGAAATGCGCGACTTGGAAACTGTCTCTTTAGCCCTGACGGCCGCAGAGACTGGTCACCTCGTGCTGGCTACTCTGCATACTTCATCAGCCACAAAGACTATCGATCGTATTCTGGATATCTTTCCTTCCGAGCAAAAGGCGCAAGTGCGTTCGATGCTTTCCGAATCGATTCAGGCGGTTGTCGCTCAGTCGCTTTTGCCCCGTAAAGACAAAGGCCGAGTAGCGGCGCTGGAGGTCATGATAGCCACGGTGGCTGTCAGAAACCTGATTCGTGAAGATAAAATCTATCAGATCCCCTCGATCATCCAGGCCGGCGGTAAGCAGGGAATGCAGTCTCTGGATCAGCATCTTCTGACGCTGGTGGCCGAAGGTAAAATCGAGCGTTCCACGGCGGCTCAGCGCGCCGACAACCCGAAGCTCTTTATAGATTAGAGGGATATGAAACTGAAACCGAGGATTACCCCGAACAGAGAGAACGGCTTTTCGCTAGTTGAGCTAATGGTCGGGGTAATCGTCGTTTCCATCTCTGTTTTAGCGCTATACGAGATGTTCGTCACTGGCAGTCAGATGATTACCGAGGAATATCATCGGCGGATAGCGTTGGAAAAGGCTCAAGCCAAGATGGAAACGGCGAGGTTTTTCAAGACCGAGCTCGATACGGTGCCCCGAAATATGAGTGGCACATTCACGGAGGCCTTGACATTGCCCGAGGACGGGCAAGACGATCCAATTGAGGTCGAATACACAATCATTGTTACTCATAGCACTGAATTGAGCCGTTCCAGCGGGCTGCCCGTATATAGCGCCGTATCTCTTACCTACAAGTGGACTGAAAGATCGGGCAGGGAACAACTAATTGAGTTCAAAACATATTTTTAGGTGGGCTAAAGAAATGCTGACAAAAAATTCGCGCAACCGTTTTTCCTCCAGGGCCGGTGTATCTCTTGTAGAGGTGATGGCGACAATACTAATTGGCGGTATCGCTATCAGCGGGATGGTTGTAGCATATTGCGATGGCTTAGGGTATTGGACCAGGGCATCTGAGAAAATGGTGCTCTATAATGAAGGCACATCGGTTCTATCGTTAATTGAGCGTTTTGTCAGGCAGGCAAGTTATATCAACACATACACTCCGAACCGTCAGCCAAGTCCCAGGATGGATCTCAGAGTTCTGGTTTTCGATGGCAACGCCATTGACGAAAAAATAGCCCAATTTTATTACAACTCTTCGGATAATACATTACGATGGAATAATATAACCGGCGAAAATGGAGTATTTGGAGAAAGGCTTCTCCCGCAATTTAATTTTCGTCTCGATGCCGGCGAGAATCCTTATCTGGAAATTCAGAAAGCGACTTTCACCCCCGTTGACTCTATTCCATCCATCACTCCTACTATGGATGGCTTCGCAAGCGTTAAAATCGACCTGATGTTAAAAGATGCTCGGGGAGATTCGTTGTCGTTAACCAGCATAGTTTCAAGGCGAAATAGATCTAATTAAGTTTTTTCGGGGTTTCAAATAGAGGAGGCCCGGTATGGTGGAAAGAAAAGTTAATAATAAGGGAAGTATGCTGGTAATGGCAGTGGTGCTTTCATTTGTCACAATTCTCCTCGGTGTGACGTTTCTGACATTTGCCATTACGCTCCACAATAATATCAGTTATGAGATAGCCTCCAAGCAGTCATTGTATGATACTCATGCGGCAACGATGTGGGGCTTAGCCGATAAGATAGCGGGCCGCAACAGTCATGGGGTCTGGCAGCGTTTATATGACAACAATTGGATGCGCTACAGTTTCTCGGCCGAGGGCGGCAATGATATCGATATTGGTGTTTTAAATCAGCTTGAAATTTATGGTCAAGGCAGATCTGATTATGAGGGGTTTGATTTAACCAGGAAAGTCAGTTTAAGTTTCTCCTGGGAGACTTACGCGGATTATCTATATATTACCAATTCCGAGAGAGATCCGGTCAATCATGATATAATCTACTTCTGGACACCTGATACGCTCGATGGCAAGGTGCATTCCAACGACACTATCCATATTATGGATTATGACGATCACCCCCGGTTCAAAAAGCGTGTAACCAGTACCCGCAACGCATTTGTGCCTCCGGGCAATCACGCTCGCTTTGACCAGGGGAAAGGCCCCAGAGCGCGGATAGTATTTCCGGACCAGGCAACCGAGCTTCGGAATGTGGCCGGATGGGAATCGGGTACGCAAGGGCATGATTCTGTCACCCAGTTAGTGTTATCAGATGATTTCATATATTACAGGAAATGCGGCCGGCTCAGCGGAAGAATCCACTGTACGCCAACTGATATAGGCGATCAATCTTTTCCCATACCGCCCAGCGGAGTAATATTCGTTTACGGTAAAACCTGGGTGTCGGCCTCAAGGGGCAGGCATGAGATGATGGATGGGGCTTACCCGGAAAGTTCGATGACTGACGGCACTTTCATGTCGCACGGACTTGACGGGCAATTGACAATTGGCTCAGCTGATAGCATGATTATCACCGATAATCTTCTATACAAACATTCCAGAGATGATAATTCAGTGCCAGGGCATATAGATTCTTGCGCGGATGTGCTGGGGTTGGTATCGGAAAATTATATTCTGATTACCAGGCTGGCGAGGCAAACGATTTTTATCAACGCGGCTATGGCGGCGGTGAGAGGCTCCATTACCGTGCAGGGCATCTACGACGATATCGAAAACGAGAAGCAATCGCTGTTTATCTGGGGGAGTTTGGCCCAGCGAAACAGAGGCATTGTGCATATTACAAGTTTCGCCAACCGCGGTTTCATCGAAAAAGATTACCATTATGATTTCAGGCTGATGGATAATCCACCGCCGCACTTTTTGCGGACGACACGGGAGGAGTTGCAATTTATCGAACCTCTCTTTGGTACAGGTATAGATGCCAGCGGTGATAATGGAAACGGCAGCGGTGGTAGCGGGGGTTGAGAGCCTGCTTTTGGTTTCGGATGCGAGATAAGGGATGATGGCGAGGAAATTTAATAATAAGAAGGGAAGCATCCTGGTGATGGCGGTGGTGATGTCTTTTATCACTGTCTCTCTGGGTATGACTTTTCTCTCTCTTGCCGTTACACTTCATAATCAAGTAACTCATGAAATTGCGCTCAAACAGGCGCTTTATGATTGCATGGCAGGAGCCGCAAGAGGTTTCAGCGATTTGACCACCGGCCGGATAGAACGCGGCGCCATGCAGGAACTCTATAAGGATAATTTCTCGGGTTATAAGATTTTAGGACCCACCAACGATGAAGGCATTTGGGCCAACTACGACAAGATTGTCGCTTATGGCCGCTCAAATTATTTGGATAGCGATATTAACAAGGAAGCGATTGTTGGTATAACGCCGGGTGAGTATTGGTCTGATTTTGCCTTTATCTTTAATAAAATGAGAGACCCGGTTAGAGGCGATATTATATATCCATTTTTTGGCTGCGACACAGTTAAAGGTATGGTACATTTCAATGATACTCTTCTAATGAGCTTTTGGGGAGATAATCCAATATTTACTAAACGCGTATCAACATCAGATATAAGTTTTCACAATTTTGGTAACCGCTCTCGTTTTTTGGGGGACTTGAGATACCGCCCACGGATTATTTTTCCAGACCAAGCTACAGAATTAAGGCAAAATGCCGGTTACAATTGGGGAACATTAGGGCATGATTCATTAACACAACTGATACTCTCGGATTCACTTATATATATGAGAAAATGCGGTAGAGTGTTAGTAAACGGAGTATATAAAATTCATTGTACTCCTTCAACTATTAGCGAGAGCCAGGTATTTGCGATTCCCGAGTCGAAAGTTATTTTCATTAATGGAAAAACCTGGATTTCCGCTTCAAGGGGCAGGATAGATTTCGCGGATGGTGAATATCCACAGGATTCTAATACGGATGGCGGATTTATCTCGAATGGCTTTTCTGGCGAATTGACCATAGGTTCAGCTGATACCATGATTATCGCAGATAATATAATTTACAAGCATTCCAGATCTGATTTTTCAATACCGTTTCCGTCGGATTCATGCAACGAAGTTCTCGGACTTATTTCTGAGAACTATATAATGATAAGCAGAATGGTTAGTGATACAACTTACGTCCACGCCGCTTTGGCGGCGGTAAGAGGTTCTATAACTGTTGAGGATATTTATTGGTACCAAGCGCCTGGTTGGGATAATGAGAAGCAATCGCTAAATATCTGGGGTTCTCTGGCTCAGCGAAACCAGGGGATAATGCATACCCATGAGCCCAATTATCATTTGCGTGGTTTTATAGAAAAGAATTATCATTACGATGAAAGGCTCCCGAGTAATCCGCCGCCGCATTTTCCATTTGTCCGTGATGAAAGGATAAATTTCATTGATGAGAGGGTATCACTTTAATCTGCAAAGATTAAGAGATTTGATTTGATGATGATGAATAGATATAGATTTTCGAGGCTGAACGAATGTTGGAGGTAGTATTTTTAACAAACGCAAGATTAATATCTCCCTCTTTTACTCCGCCGCGAATTAATGAGAGATCATTCGCTTGTTATAATGGAATTATGAGGATAGATAGTTTCAATGGATAAGGAGTATTATGGCAAAGACATCTCTGGGTCTTGACATCGGGACCTACTCCGTCAAGATGGTCGAAATAGATATCGAGGAAGGACGTCGGAAGCTGAAAAGCTTTTCCATCGTCGATATCTATGGTGAAGGAGAGGAATATGATGCCGAAGGCGCCAGCTACAGCCGTCTGTCCGCGGCCCTGAAGACCTGCTTCAAGCAGATCAAAGTGGCCCCCAAGCGGATCAAGAATTTAAACAGTACGCTGGGCGGCACAAGCGTAGCCGTCAAGCAGATAAGATCGATCCCCTTAGGCCCTGAGGAGCTCGAGTCCTCGTTGGCCTTCGAGGCTCGCAAGCATCTGCCACTCGACGATACCGAGGCCATCCTGGATTTCCAGATCGTCGACGGTGGTGCGGAACAGTCTTTCATGGATATCCTTTTGGTGGCGACCACCAAGAAGGCATTCGACAATCAACTCAAGCTTTTAGGCGATTTTGGAGTCAAGCCGAGGATCATCGACGCCAACTGCACGGCTCTGGTCAACTCCTACCTGCTCACCAAAGGTAAACCGGATACCGAGCCGGCACTGGTCTTCCTGGATATTGGCGCAAAATCAACTAACCTGACAATCTTCACCGATAAGAATATCCTTTTCTCGCGCGATATCCCGATCGGCGGATTCAAGATCACCGAGGATATCAAGAATCTGCATAAGGCTGATTATGCCGAAGCAGAGGATCTTAAAAAGAAACGGGGCATGGGCGCTCTCCTTGGCGAAGGGCCGGCTGACGGTCCCACCATCAGGGTAGCGCGTCGCATGTCGGTAGATGGATTGGTTGACGAGGTCAGGCGATCCCTGCGTTACTACACAAAGGAAACCGGAGTCCGCGAGTTTGAAAAAATCCTTCTGTGCGGCGGCTCCGCCCTAATGCCCAACCTCAACTCGCACATGGCTCAGGCTCTCAGCATGACAGTCGAGATTTACAATCCGTTCGAAATGTTCACCACTCCGCCGGGTTTCTCCACAAGTATGGGACCGCAACTTGCTATCGCCTGCGGATCAGCTTTGAGGGAGGACTGATGAGAGCACAATCCTATAAAATCAATCTAAACAAGGCCTCCAACAGGCTCGATCAGTTCGAGAGCACCCGGAAGAGACGTAAGTATGTCTCGATTAGCTTGTTCTTTTTACTGGTATTAGTCGGCAGCGGATTTGTGGTTTATAAGACATCTCAGGTTGAAAAAGGGATCAAAGCGCAGAAGGCAGAGCTACAGGGTATTCAGACTAAGATCGAGCAACTTGAGGCTTCCACAGAGTATCTTTCGCCGGAGGATATTTTTTCGCTGGCTAACGTGGCCCGCGGCAGACTAACCTGGTCACAGAAACTGGCTGTCCTGTCTGATATTCTACCCAAAGATGTCGCGATAACCGAGCTTAGCTATGATAATAATATGAAAGCCTTCATGATTAAGGGCATCTCCAAGGTCAAACTCGAAATGAAGGATCTCGACCTGGTAGTATCTATCATCGATATCCTGAAAGCCGAGCCCGAATTTTCGAGGGATTTCAGCGATATCAAGTTCCAAAGCTCACAACGTATCAAACATGGCACTCAGGAGATCGTCAGATTTGAGATCGCCTGTTTGCTGAAGGTGTAAGGTAGGAGGGAGAATGAAAGACAATTTAATATTCCTGGTATTATTCCTGGCTCTCCTTCTGGGCAACTACTTCTACTATACCACCGTAATAGTTCCTCAGCCGCAAGAGATCAAGACGCTGCAAACGCAAATCGAAGAGAAAAACAAGCAGCTTCTGGCAGCCCAGATATTGGCCGAGAAGCGAGAGGGCGTAACTCAGCTTATAAAGAGCAATCTCATTACGGACCTCAACGATTCACTAGCCGAGAAAGCGTCAGTACCGTTTTTACGTTATTTGACACAACACATGGACGAACTCGAAATCAAGTTGGTATCGGTTAATCCTCTGGCGGTTGTGGGAACGCTCGATCCGGCAACTCAATTGCAGAAGGAATATATTGAGGTGCCATATGAAGTCAAGATACTGGCCAGCTATGAGGAGTTGGGTAAGTTTCTCGATATCCTCGAGAAATCGCCGCATCTAATCAAGGTGGCCACGTTTTCTGTCAGCAATGAGATCGATCAATCGTCATATAACGAGGAGATCGTGGGTAAGCCGAAGCAGCATCCAGTGAGTCTGCAAATAAACACCATAGCAATATTGAAAGCGAGTTTCAGAAGTGAACCGGGATAGCATAATAAAGGGATTGGCCATCCTTTCGGCCGTTGTATTAGTCCTCTTTGTGGGCTTTTTGCTGGTCAAGATCTTTCTGAACGAACACAAAAAGGATCTCAAGGCGGCGGAGACGTCAGCTCCGATAACCCTTGATGCCAACGCAGCCCTCAAGGCCACTATCGATACGCTTGAAACATCCTGGCAATCGATTCAGGCTTTCAACTTTAGTGCGCCTCAGGACCCGCTTCATCTTGGCAGAGTTATCAAGGATTTCAGCTATGTCAAGGAAGGTTTCCAGGAATCCGAGGAAGAGGGTGACATCAGGCTAACGGCAACAGTAGTGGATGATAATCCAAAAGCAATTATCAAATTCAGAAACAAGAGTTATGTAGTACAAGTGGGCGAATCGATAGAAAACCTTTATCGGGTCGTCAGCATTGACAAGAAACAGGTTGTTCTGCAAAGTGGGGCCGGCAGAATCGTACTAACCACTAAACCCGTTAAAGGATTGGAAGAACAGGATACAGGGGGCGAATCAAACCTTTCCAGTAACGTTGGCATGGAAGAAAGAAACTATTAGCGTGAGATATCGCGGTTTATTAAGGAGGACATCTTGATTAAAGCGTCCGTAAAAGGATTGGTTTTATGCCTGGTCATGGGAATCATCCTTTGGTTCGCCCCGGCAACTTTCGGCCAAGTAAGATCGTCGGATGTTACAACGCCGGAGCAGTTGCGCGGTGGATTGATGAAAACTGT
>DOTU01000100.1 GCA_003520965.1 Candidatus Zixiibacteriota bacterium | reverse complement strand
TCTGTCAGGTATTTCAAGGGTGGTCCTCATCCATTTTATAGTTGCGAATGCACACCCGGCAATACCTGGTATGTTTCCGGCGATGTTAACGGCTCCTGTTCTTTCACCGGCCTTGATGTAACCTACATGGTTCGTTATTTCAAGGGCGGTCCCGGACCAATCGCCTGTCCCAACTGTCCGCCGGGAGGATTATTGGCACCGCTTGCCCCGGACAATCCGGTCATAGAAGCGAAGAGTAAACTTAATTCTGGCGCAACGGAATAAAGAGGTTACTAACCGAAAACCAATTGGGCGGTCCGATGGGCCGCCCTTTTTTACATCTGCGCCAGTGTGAACAGCACCAACGCGTCCTGCAAAAAATGCGCAATTATGCCCGGCACAATGCTTTTTCTGGCCACAAACAGCCCCGCGAAAAGCAGGCCATAGACAAATGTCAAGATTACTCCCGCCAGCCCCTGGTAGAGATGTCCCACGCTGAATGCCAAAGATGAGACAAGCGCCCCCATCCAGTAACGTCCCGTTAATATCCTGAGCCTGGTAATTATATAGCCGCGAAACGCAATCTCTTCGGAAAGCGCTGCCCCGATCGAGAGCGCTAACCAAAATCCTTTTTCCGGCAACGTCCGCGGCAGAAGAAACAGAAAATCTTTCTCCGGAATATATCCCGATCGCATTATTGCGCTCCGGAGAATCAGAATCATCGTCCATGCCCCCGCCAGGAAGATCAGCGCCGCCACCAGATTCGCCCAGTTAACATCTTCTTTGCTCAGCCCGATTGCCGCCAAAGGTGTCGCCGTGCGCCTGAGCACCAAAATCACAAGTGTCAGGATTATTATTTGGATCAAAAGGGACGGTAAATAAATTTGACCGATACGTGAAGTGACTTTGGCAGTATCTGGATTGTTTACCAGACTCATCACCACGCTCAACAGGGGATATCCAATCAACAGAAAAAGTAAAAGATAAATCTGTACCGAAGGTATTGCCGCTATCCCGCGCGGTTCCTCCGGCTCCAAACCAATTTGAATATCAGATTCTGTCATCAGATTAATATACCATAATCATGTCTAAAACAAAAACCCAGCTTTTTTATAATCCCCATGAACTACGTACTATTATTCTCTCAACACTCAGCTCTCGTTGCTTGCTACAAATAAAAAAACCTCTGATGCGGAAGTCTATGCCGGCATCAGAGGTTTATTGCGGGTGATGAATCTATTCTTTTTCGCCCAGGGCAGCCAGGACCTTCTGCCACTCCGGATCGCGCTTATACTCCAACCGCGTGGAATAGCTGGCGATCTCTTTGAAATTCTCATAAGCTTTCTTGGCGTTTTTCTTGTCGCCCATGGCCAGGAAGGTTTTTGTCATTTTAGCGCTGGCTTTGGGATCCGCGAAATTCAATTCCTGGGCGGCGGCAAACGCGTGCAACGCGTCCGTATATTTGGCCGATTTATAATAACAGTCACCTAATTTATAGTAGGCCCCGAGGTTACGATTGTCTACCTCGATCACATGCGCATAATCGTCAGCTGCCTTATCGTACTGACCAAGAGTGTACAAAAGGTCTCCACGAGTATTATAAGCGATAAACGTATTTGGTCGCATCTCAATCACGCCGCTCAAGGCCAGAAGCTGTGAGTTGGCATCGCCCTTGTCTGAGGCAAATTTAGCTGCTTGCATATAGTATGTCATAGCATCATCGAGCGCTCCCTCTGCGCGGGCGCAACGTGCTTTCCCCAACAAGGCATTAGTATCGCGGGCATTTTTATCCAAAACGCGATCATACAATCTGATTGCTTCCGGGTAGTTTCCTGCAGTCTCCTGCTCAAGGGCTGATTCGCTGTCGGTCTTGGTTCGGGAACTGGCTTGATTTGACTGCTGCAGCGATATCTTGAGAGATTGGACTTTATCGGCATCAACCCGTATCTGTTGCCTGTAATCCTCATACCCATCTTTTTTGACCGTTAACGTGTAAGTTCCGGGATCGAGTTTATAGGAGTTGGAGCCGACGCCTAATGGGCTGTCATCCACAAATGCTGAGGAGTTAGGGGGGGACAAGGTTAACCTGATGCCACCTTTGCCGGTTGCTTTGCTTTCCGGCTTGGAAATCTCTACCTGCTTTGTTTCAGTTTGAGACACTGTTTGAGGGATATATGTATTTTCCACCGGCTTGCTATCTCTTAACGCGATAGTCGTAGTCTGGTTTTTTACGACGCTGATTCTATCCTGCACCTTGCCACCGCTTGGACCTTTCATCTCGATGGTGTAAATCCCGGCCGGTAGATCGCTGAAAACGAAAAATCCGGCTTCATTGGTGGAAACAGTCTTGTTCAATTCAGCGATCTTAATTCCTTGACCGATTAAGGGGCGTCCATCAGCACCGCTGGAGATTGTCCCCACCAACTGCCCGATATCTTTCGATGATAGCGTGAACAGAGCCAGGGCTATCAGAATTAATACAGCTCCTGCTCCGATAATTCCAACGAAGAACATCTTGCTGCGCCCCGGATGCGGTTTGATATCATAGGCCTTGTCATTAATTCTAATTTCATCGGCAGTGGAGATCTTTGCTCCTCCCGTAAGAGTGAGATTCTTGCCGTTATAATAAATTACACCACGAGATTGTTTGATTTCATTCAGCACCGGTTTTGGTATAATCGGCTCTCCGGTTTGATCGAATCCCAATGTTACTTCCGGCTGGCTTGCTGGCGGTTCAATCTGAATTTTATCGGTTTTATGAGCGAGTTCCTCCTGTTCCGAGGAAGCTTCGGGTACGACATCTATTTTTATCGCTGATGTTTTATTGGCTTCCGCAGGAGTCTCCAGGGCAACTACACTCGATTCCTGGTCTTCCGGGCTTTCCTCGACCGGTTCATCCTCGACCGGAATATGCTCGGTCATGATTTTGATATTATCCTTGAGCGTTTCAACCGTAACCTGTGCCTTTTGCTCTGATTCTGTTAATGATAACTTCACGTCCTGATCGCGATAAAGTGTCAGCTCATGCTCTATTGGTTCCGGGCGTATCGCGTCCATTGGGTCTACTGACCCTGATGGAGCTACAGCTTTTTTCGCGCCCAGGATAAAATCCATAGGATCGCTTGTTGCCGACTCTGATTTGTCGCTGACCTCAGTTGCCTCTATCTCCATGTCCTGTTCAGAATTGTCGGTTTTACATGTGGCATCGAATTGGGATTCGGCTGCAACGCCAGCTTTAACCTCTGCATGAAGCGGTTGCTGGCAGTTTCTGCAAAATGTAGCCCAATCGAAATTGTTATCAGTCCCGCAGTTTTCGCATCTCATGAAAATATCCTCCGATCAGAGTGTTATCCAAGAACCACCATAAGTTATCGGTAGATTTTGGCACTCCTTAAGCCTGATTTGGGCTTATTTTTGGCGGGATAGCCATCCGATTTTTTTAAGAATTGCAGGTTATGCGCCTCCGATACTGGTCCAAAGGATTGGCGTTTGACACTTGGGCCGGGTGGCATGCTTCCCGAAGTCCTCTTAGGACGAGGAAAGCATGTTCGTTGTCCCGCCATTCATCGCCCCTCGTCTCCCTTAAATCTCACTATTGCCTTGACTTATCACTGTCAAATGCTATTTTTTCATGTGAGGAGAATATGAGAAATCTTACAGTCTGCGCTCTTCTCTTACTCATTGTCTTTCAAAGTGATAGCAAAACGCCGCCCCGAGTTGGCGAGTGTACTTTAGGCATTTTCACCGGCCAAGCTACCACCGACGGTCGTCCGTTGCTCTGGAAAAACCGAGATATTCTCAACGGCGTACAAAAATTCTGTTACTATGCTCCAACTATCACTATGTACGATACAACTATGTCCTTTATCGCCAACGCCGCCTCCATCGATACCACCCGCGTTTATATGGGTGTGAATTCCGCCGGTTTTGCCATCATCAACGGTAACTCCTACAACTTAAACGATCAGATGATTGATGGTATCGACGACGGTTTTATCATTAAAATTGCCCTTGAACGATGCCGTACAATATTCGATTTCGAACATATCCTCGATGCCACTTCGGTCATTGGACGCAAAGATTGTTGGAACTATGGCGCTGTTGACGCTTTCGGCAACGCCGCCTTATATGAGTGTGCCAATTATACCTATGTTAAATACAACGTTGCCGATTCCGTCGGCGAGGGGAACGGCCTCATCCTGCGAGCCACTTTCAGCTTCTCCGGAAATTCCGACTACGATGGGCTTCCCCGTTACAAGCGTGCCACCGAACTTGTCCGCCAACGTCTGCTCACTCATCAGGGGATCGATCCCAGATTCATCCTGCAAACCCTGTCTCGAGACCTTGCCAACCCGATCGCCAATCCATATCCGCTTCCATACAATGGCACTCAGAACGGCCGACCGGAAGGCTTCATCTGCGTTCATGATAGTTCCATCAACCGCGAAACCTCCCGCTCGGTCATGGTTATCCGCGGTGTTTTGCCGGGGGAGGACCCCAGACTGGCTACAATCTACGCCGTGCTCGGCCAACCCGTGTTATCGGTGGCCTATCCGCTTTGGGTTGAGTCGCATTCTGTACCGCCTGTACTTAATCAAGGAACCTATACCCCAATGTATTCCCAGGTTGCCGCTCGGCGCGCCAAGCTTTATACTCTTCATGACGATGGCGAATATCTCGATAGCCGCTACCTGATCGGAAAGGACAGCATCGGTGTGTTAACTTATACTACACCGCTTGAGACAACGATCTTGAATGCCGTTGAAACCTATATGACCTCCTGGCGGCAAAACATACCCAATTCATCGGTTTTCGCTGCTGTACAGAATATGCTGGCCGATAGTATCTACAACGCCTATTGCCGCATTCCGCTGACCTTTCCTGTGCCTCCGCTCGATATGCCAATCGCCGAAATCGAACTTAAAAATTATCCCAATCCATTCAATGCCAATACTACGATAGATCTGTCGCAATTTGCGGCCAATGAGCCGGTAGATATAAAAATTTATGATATGATGGGACGCGAGATTAGATCCTTCAGTTCCGCTGGCGGTGATAATAGCCATGTCGTTTGGGATGGCCGCGATCGCGATGCCAAATCCTTATCATCTGGTGTATATTTTATTAATGCGGCCGCATCCGGCCGCTCGGCGACTATCAAAGCGCTGCTGATTAAATAGCAGTACTTGGCCGCCTCTCTCACATATTGCGCTGGAGCAACTTGAGAATAGTTATGCCCCGTACGGTTTTTTTGATTATCTGCACAATTCTTTGTAACCTCGGTTTAGCTAACGGGCAGGTGATTCCCTCTCAGCTTGGCGAATGCACTACTGCTATCTTCAGCGGCGCGGTTACTATCGACGGCCGACCGATTATCTGGAAGAATCGCGATGTCTCTAATCCCGATCAACGCTATATCTACTATGATTCATATCAAAGAGACGGCATCAACACTTACCGCTTCATAGGGGATTGTTACCGGGCCGATACCACCAAAATTTATCAGGGCACCAACGAACGCGGTTTCGCTATCATGAACTCCGACTCTTATAATTTGAGGGACTCTCTCTATTCCGGTCTTGACGATGGTACTATCATGCGCTTAGCCCTGGAAACCTGCGTCACCCTTTCCGATTTCGAGGGTCTTCTTGATTCTACCAACGCTGTTGGCCGCATGGACTGCTGGAATTTCGGATGTCTTGATTCCACCGGCTCCTGCGCTTTTTATGAATCTGCAAATCGATCCTACCGAAAATATGACCCTCTCGATCAGGCCCTTAACGCCCCTGGCTTTATTGTTCGTTCAAACTTCTCATTTTCCGGAGATTCATTATACCAAAGCGGCCTGGATCGCTATGGTCGAGCGGTCGAGTTGATTGCGGGACGTCTTGATTCCGGGCAGCTCGATGTCAATTGGGTGCTGGCGGTCCTGGCCCGTGATATGGCCAGCATATTTGCCAATCCATATCCCTTGCCCTATCATGGTTCGCATCTAAACGGTCCCCCGGGATATATCTATAATTTTGCTTGTACCATCGCCAATCGTTTTACTACATCGGTCGTGGCCATACGGGGCGTGCAGCCGGGCGAGGATCCGGCCCTGACTACCACCTTTGCCATTCTTGGGCAACCCGCTCTATCGCTGGCCTATCCTTTATGGGTAAAAACAGGCATGGTGCCGACCTATCTTGATGACCCAACCGGGGCGCCAATGTATACATATTGTCGCGATCGCAGCAGCTTGCTTTATGATAACACCGCAGCCTACTATTTTCTTAATAGCCTTTATCTCGTAAATGATGATGGCAGCGGCGTATATTCTTATACTCTGCCGTTGGAAGCTTGGGGAATCGGCGAAGTTAGTCGGCTCTTCGAAAGTTGGCTTGTCGAGTCTCCAACCGTGGACGATATGCGTTTGGAGCAGTCTCGAATTGCCACGACCCTTTTTACCGGCTTTAAGGACGAGACCGCCAGATACCTTGGCGATAGCTCTGGTATTATTCTCCCAAACACTTCGACGCTGTTTAATTATCC
>DOTU01000233.1:4482-5771 GCA_003520965.1 Candidatus Zixiibacteriota bacterium | reverse complement strand
GTGGCCGGGACTCATGGCAAAACCACGACTACCTCGATTATCGGGCATGTCCTTCGCGAATGCGGTATAGATCCCACCGTTATCGTTGGAGGTAGAGTGCTTCAGGTCAACTCTAATGCTTATATGGGCAAAGGCGATTACCTGGTAGCCGAGGCCGACGAGTTCGATCGCTCGATTACAAGATTTTTCCCCACCATAGCCGTTATCACCAATATCGAGGCCGAGCATATGGAATGCTACCGCGACTTGCAGGATTTGCATAACTGTTTTACGGATTTTGCCAATCGTGTTCCATTTTTCGGCACCGCGATAATTTGCATTGATGATCCCGGCGTCCGAAGCATAGAATTACATATTACCCGCCCGGTAATCACCTACGGTTTGACCCCTACCGCAGATTTTTCCGCCTCCGATATTTCATTCGACGAAAATGGGATCGGCTTTACTGTGCTTCATAAAGGCGAAAAGGTTGGCGAGGTGAAATCGCCCCTGATGGGTTACCATAATGTGCGGAATATTTTAGCCTGCCTGGCTCTGGCCTATGACCTGGAAATCCCGTTAAAAAAGGCGATATCAGCAATTTCGTCATTCTCCGGGGTTGGCCGGCGAATGGAGCTTGCTGCCCAGATCGATAACATAAAGCTATTCGACGATTACGGCCATCATCCCACGGAAATCAAAACAACTTTGGAAGGTTTGCGCTCAGTCTACAAGGGGCGAATCGTAGCAGTATTCCAGCCACATTTATACAGTCGTACAGTTCGCCTCTACAAAGAGTTCGGCGCGGCCTTCAACGATGCCGATATGCTGGTTGTGCTTGATGTTTTTCCCTCGCGCGAAAAGCCGATCAACGGTGTTTCCGGTAATCTCATTGTCGACGCTGCTCGCAGACAAGGGCATAAGAATGTCAATTATGTTGAGGATAAAAACACGCTGGATAGTTTCATGAAAGAGCATTTGGAGTCTGGCGACCGTGTTGTGCTCTTTGGCGCCGGCGATATTTACAAGTTGACTCAAAAAATTATCCAAAGGCTTAAAGAATAATGTTGAAATTTTTCGTAAAGCTGGTAGTATTGCTTTTTGCAATCGCCGCGGGACGGGTGGCCTATTTCAAGGGATTGGACCTGCCAATTTTCGCGCTTAAAGAGGTCACTGTCAGCGGCAACTGGAAGGTTTCGCAGGATTCGATCCTGACGATTACCGGTCTTGAGAGGGGAAAGTCGGTCTACAAGCAGGACCTTAAATTTGCAGCTTCAGGGCTTATGCGCCAGCCAGGCGTGGTGCAATGC
>DOTU01000233.1:0-4115 GCA_003520965.1 Candidatus Zixiibacteriota bacterium | reverse complement strand
TGCCCATGGATTCCAAGTTGCCCGTTCTACCGCTTGTTTCCGGACGGCGGTTTGCGGCGGTACGTTGCTATGATCATATGAAAGACCCTGATATTGCCTATGCACTTGAAACTTATGATGCCCTCATGGTCCGGTCGCCCAATCTCTCGTCGCGACTTTCAGAGATAAATTTCGGCGATGATGATGCGCTAAAGCTTTATTTCTCGCCCGCCGGGACAGAGGTTCTGCTCGATAGAAGCGATATCCAAAACGGCATTCAGAGGTTGGCTGCAATCGCCGATTCGGGTCTGGTGAGCGATACCGCTGTTTTCGATTTACGGTTCGGTCCGGTGATGGTTGAATCAGCCATTGGAGGAAGCGCTTTATAATATGCGAGCAAACGGAATAATAACGGGCCTTGATATCGGAACCACCAAGATTGGTGTGGTGGTGGCCAAATGCACCGAATCAGGCTCATTTAGAATACTTGGTATCGGCAGCGCTCCTTGCGAAGGAATGAAAAAAGGAGCGGTAGTCGATCTGGAAAAAACCGTAGACTCTATCCGGCAAGCACTCGATGATGCGGAAAATGTCTCCGGCCAGAAAATCGAGTCGGCCTATGTCGGAATTTCCGGCGAACATATCAAGAGTATCAACAGTCGGGGTGTGGTTGCAATCGGCAAGGCCGGAACCGAGATACTCCCTTCCGATGTGGACCGGGTGATTGAAGCCGCCAAGGCGGTCACCATACCTGCTGACCGCGAGATCATTCATCTGCTGCCGCAGGTTTTCACTGTCGATGAACAAGGCGGAATAAAAGATCCAATCGGTTTTACCGGCGCGCGGCTGGAGGTCGATGTACATGTAGTTACCGGCTCTGTGGCCGCGGTGCAGAATATTTTGAAATGTATCGAAAAATGCGGTTTGCAGATCGATGAGCTTGTTCTGGAGCCGCTGGCCTCGGCCTATGCCATTGTCTCTCAGGGCGAGATGGATCTGGGCTGCGTAGTCATAGATATGGGTGGCACAACAACCGACCTGGCAGTTTTCCACGAGGGAGCAATCAAACATACCGCTGTAGTGAGCATCGGCGGTAAAAATGTAACAAGCGATCTAGCTATAGGTCTTCGCACACCACTTGAAATGGCCGAACAGATCAAATGCAAATATGGCTCAGCGCTGGCGTCGCTGGTGGATGCGTCAGAGATGATTACCGTGCCTGGCGTAGCCGGACGCGAAGCTAAGGAGGTTTCGAGATCGGTTTTAGCTTCGATCATTGAGCCGCGCATGGAGGAGATTTTCTCGCTTGTGGCGCGTGAACTCAAAAAGGGACGATTGACTGAAGCTCTGGCTTCGGGTGTGGTATTGACCGGTGGCGCGTCGCAGCTGCACGGTGCAGCCGAACTTGCCGAGCAGATATTCGATCTGCCCGCCAAGCTTGGCGCTCCGACAAGTTTTGAGAATTTTTCGGAAATCAACCCTGGCCCGGCCTTTGCAACAGGTGTGGGGTTGATCCATTATGCTTTATTCCCAATGAAACGGGAAACAAAATCAAAAGCGCGGGGCATAACGGGCAGGTTTGAGAGAATAAGAAGATGGTTTAGTGAATATTTTTAGTTCCGGCGATTCTGCGGACCTTTCGCTGGAGGGGAAAAGGAAGGGGAACTATGGTCTTTGAATACGATTTCAACGACGGGGCCAGATCCAAAATGAAAGTAGTGGGGGTAGGGGGAGCCGGTGGCAACGCTGTCAATAGGATGGTACAGGCTGGCTTCACCGGCGTAGAATTCATCTCAATTAATACCGACGCTCAGGCGCTCGAGAACTCCCACGCCGATGTCAAGATTCAGATCGGCAGGAAACTTACCCGCGGGCTTGGCGCCGGAGCCGATCCCGAAATCGGGCGCAAGGCGTTCGATGAAGACCCCGAAGCTACTCGCGAAGCGTTGGCTGGGGCCAACATTGTTTTTATCACTTGCGGTATGGGAGGTGGGACCGGCACCGGAGCCTCGCCAATGGTTGCCAAGATCGCCAAGGAGATGGGAGCGCTTACCGTTGGCATAGTTACCAAACCGTTTCTGTTCGAGGGACCTCGACGGATTTCACAAGCCGATACCGGAATTCGACAGATAAAGGAGCATGTCGATACGCTTATCACTATTCCTAATCAAAGGCTTCTCGCAGTTGTCCAAAAGCAAACGCTCCTGACTGATTCTTTCATGAAAGCTGATGAGGTCTTGCTTGCTGCAACCAAAGGGATATCCGATCTCATTACCGTTCCCGGTTTGGTTAATGTTGATTTCGCAGATGTTAAAACCATCATGCATAACGCTGGCGAAGCTCTCATGGGTACCGGTGTAGCCAGCGGTGAAAATAGGGGAGAGGTGGCTGCTAAGATGGCGCTGCACTCGCCGATGCTCGAGGATGTTTCTATCGAGGGCGCCCGTGGCGTTCTGATCAATATCACCGGAGGGAACGATCTGACCATTGACGATATCAATCTGGCCAACGAGACCGTTTTCGAGGCAGCGGGCAGCCAGGCTAATATCATCTTTGGAGCGGTAATCGATCCTGCCATGAACGATCGCCTCTTTGTAACCGTTATCGCGGCTGGGTTTGATCGCAAGGGTGTAATTGAATTTGAGGCTGTTGAGGATAAGGACCTCTTCGGTTTGCCGGCCAGCCCGATGAGCAAGACGCGCAGGATTCGTCCCAAACGCCCGATTCTCGAAAAAGTAACATCGGAAGATTACATTCCAGAGGATTTTACTGTTCCGGCCTTTATGCGCAATAAACTGACTGAAGGTAATAAAGCCGAAGCATCGTTATAAGATTTTACAGACATATCGCATCCAAGCGAGGGCGGGTTTTATATCCGCCCCGCTTTTTTTAATGCTACAAAGTTGCATCAGAAGCAAGGCTTTCGAGAACCGATAATAATTGCTGGAGCTTTCCAACTCCCAAGTAAAAAGCGACCTTAGAAAAGACCGCTTTTTAACGAATATCTTGTTTTTCGATCTTTACACCCGCTTTATCGTCCCGAAACCGCGTGAGACCGATTTGCCCAATCCCAAAAAATTGGGTATCTCAAAATTGACGATAAACGAGCCAAACAATCCAGCCATGTGGATATCGCGTTGAAATATATAATTAGGTTTAATATTTATTTTAAGTCTCAGCTCATCCTTGATCTCATACCCCAGCGAATCCGCCGCCGACCTAATATGTCCCTCTAAAATCTTGCACAACATCCGCTCCTTGGCTTGATCGTCCAGCAAAAGATACTTCTTGAAATTCTCTTCCGGTAACGCCAGCCAGGGTGTGAGAAATCTGTATTTAATTAACTCAGATGTGATCCCAAACTGCACTTTTTTATCGATAAGTCGCTTTTCAGTGATTCTCCAGTCGATTTGCTCATCGCTGGCTCCGTCGAGTTCTTCATAAAGCTCCCAGAGTAGATCGCAACCCTCTTTAACGGCAGCAATCATCGGTGCACCGCGCACGATTTTATACTGAAGCCTGGGATAAAAATAGGTTAATGGCTTGCTACCAATTGCGGGGTCGTTCCCATTATTCCCAATAATTTTCTTTGGGAAATATCGGTTGTATTCGGTGCATAGGAGATCTGTGACTCTGGATGGCCCCAATTGCACATCCTTGTCGGTCTTAAGCGAAAGAAGCAGGTAATTGAGGTCAATCATCGCCAAACCACGGTCTCCAAACTGGTTAAAATCCGCTCCAATACTTCAATAATGATTTTAGCAGATAATTCGACAGGCTGTCAATTTATTTTATGGGTTTGATCCGGATATTTGGAGTTTTAATGAAAGGGCCGGAAAATAATCCGGCCCCGAATTATTAAGCCATAATGGGATCAGTTAACTATGATTATTTACAAAACTCAGGAATTCGCTTTGATCCCCATTTATCAGCGTTTCAATCATTTTATCGATCTTTCCAGCCACCTCCGGAATTAGCATTTGTGGGGCAACTATCAGCTTTCTGGCCCGGGATGTTAATTCCAGATCCTCAGGAGGAAGTTGACGCCAGTCTTTCAGGAAATGATCGTGGATTTTCAGGTATGCCTGCACCACCAGATAAGCATCGTCCAGATAGCCGAACAGGTTATTCTTCCC
>DOTU01000071.1:3295-7630 GCA_003520965.1 Candidatus Zixiibacteriota bacterium | reverse complement strand
GTCTCCAGAGAGCGATGCAGGAGGAGTTCCGGATGAACATACATATCGGCGACCTGTATGGAGAAAGCTCTTACGAATATGGCCAGGGTTCTATCAAATTAATGGCTTTCAGAGTAAATTGGGAGGGCGGCGATATTATTTCCTCATCGCATGACGATTTTAAATGGGTTGATATTGCCGATCTCAGGAGCTTTTACTTTGCACCAGCGGATATGCCCATTGTCGAAAAGTTGATAAAGGAAGGAAATGGAAATTGATCCTCAAATAATAAATAGAAAAATGTGGCGCTTAGCTTTCCTGGGCATATTGTTGATAGCCTTAGGAGTTGTATTCATTAAAAGTGGCAGATTAGGAACGGTATTCATATTGGCAGGTGCGGTACTTATCATCATCGCTTTGATAAGGAGAAATAGTTGAGTCTCACCGTTGATTATTGGCGAAAATAATATGCCCCTGATAGAGCATAATATCGTGCTTCATCCAGGACGAAAAATGAAAAAATATCTAAACCAGGATAATAAATAATAGCGCGAGTTAGGCGGCAGATGAGGCGTCTGCCGGCCAGAGGAATGCAGGGTTATTATAGACATAGAAGGTCACAATGAATTGTGCCCCTACAAAAATGAAACAACGCTTGTGAGCAAAATATATTTCAAGCTCATTAAATCTGTTGATTAGCATACGAGGGCATGTGCCAATCACATTCTGATCAAGGGGCAGACGAGGGCGTCTGCCGCCCAGTTATTTTTACTTGACGGTTAACAGATATTATTATTATTATCCAATGGGCGGGTGTGACCCATCGGGATTGTGCTTGAAATCGATATATACCCACTGGAGATGAGATTGGAAAAAGTATCTCGCCGTAATGCGATCAATATCCTTCTGGGCAGCGGCATAGCCGCGCTGGGAGCTGGCACCATATATCCGATTATCCGCTATATAATACCACCGGCAGAATCGGGCTCGGGAACATCGTCGGTTTCGGCGGCCAAGGTGGGCGAGTTAAAACCGAACGAAGGGAAAATCTTCAAATTCGGAGATAAGCCGGCGATTCTGGTACTCAAGGCGGGCGGTGACCCGTCAAGCGCGGCAAGCTATGTGGCCTTCACAGCGGTCTGTACTCATCTGGGCTGCACCGTGCAGTACCGTGCGGATATCAAGAATATCTGGTGCGCCTGCCACAACGGGCATTACGATCTCAATGGCATGGTGATATCCGGCCCTCCACCGACACCGCTCACTGCTTATACGGTAGCAATCAAAGGCGAGGAGATATTTGTCTCCTCGGCAAAGGCATAACCGATGGCCGAACATAGCAACTGGCTATACAGATGGCTCGATGAGCGGGTTGATCTTCAAGGCTTAGAGAAATTTCTACGGCATAAGACAGTTCCATATCATCGGCACTCGATCTGGTATTACGTGGGCGGCATGACGCTTTACCTGTTTGTGGTACAGGTGATAACCGGAATCCTGCTTCTGCTCTACTACAAACCGACTGCTGAATCAGCGTACGAATCGGTGCAATATATCATGACCGAGGTACCGTTCGGCTGGCTGGTGAGATCGATACATTCTTATGCGGCGAATCTGTTTATCGGATGCGTATTCGTGCACATGTTCTCGGTCTTTATTATGAAGGCCTATAGAAAGCCTCGCGAGTTCACCTGGATCAGCGGAGCGCTGCTGCTATTCTTAGCGATGGGGTTTGGCTTTTCGGGATATCTGCTGCCGTGGAATCAATTAGCTTATCTGGCAACAAACGTGGGCACAAGTTTCGCGACGATGGTGCCGGTTGTGGGCCCGTGGATTCTGGAATTTCTACGAGGCGGCAAAGAAGTAACCGGAGCCACTCTGACGAGATTTTTCGGATTTCATGTGGCCGTACTGCCCGGCCTGACCACCGCCCTGCTGGCCGTACATCTGCTGTTCGTGCAGCGTCAGGGAATGAGCGTGCCAATAGTGATCGAGGACGAGATTAGCAGCAAGAAAGCCGACCGTCGCGAACTACCGTTTATACCAAATTTCCTTTTCCGCGATATGCTGGGTTGGACATTGGCCCTGGGGTTGATCATTCTGCTGGCCACTCTTTTCCCGTGGGAAGTCGGAGATAAGGCCGATATTCTGAAACCTGCTCCGGCGCATATCAGACCGGAGTGGTATTTTGTATTCATGTATCAGACGCTGAAATATGTCCCAAAAGTGGTGGGAGTTTTTGGATTTGCCATAGCCGGGATGGTCTGGGTGCTGCTACCATTTTTCGACAGGAAATCAAATCGGGGCATATCCAACAAGCTCTATACGGCAATTGGTATCATTGTGGTAGCCTATATGATCATTATGACGGCGGTGGCATATCTGGCGCCGGGAGAATGAGATGAGAAGCATATCAACGATAATATTTATATTTCTAACGACAGCCTTTACGAATGCCCAGCAATCAAGCTGTATAAAATGCCATATCTCAAGCGATCGAGTTCCAGATACAACGGTGGCGGCGGCATATTTAAGCGCTGATATACACAATCAAAATGGTATCGGCTGCGAGAAATGTCACGGTGGTGATCCAACAAAAGGATTTACGGAAAATGACGCGGAACTGGCCATGGACCCGGCCAAGGGGTTTAAGCCTCCACCGGACAAGGCGGGCATTCCTGAATTCTGCGCTCGTTGCCACTCTGATATCGAGTTTATGAAGCAGTACAATCCAAAGTTGCCCGCAGATCAGTTGATGCTGTATAAGACATCGGTGCATGGCAAACTGCTTTTTGAGAAAAACGATACCAAAGTAGCGGTCTGCTCGGACTGCCACGGCGCACATGGAGTGTTGCCGTCGTCGGATTCCAGAAGCAAGGTGTATCATCAAAATGCGCCGGGAACATGCGCCGCCTGCCACTCTCAAGCTCAATATATGGCGGGATATATTAACAAAGGCAAACCGATAGCCACCGACCAGTACGATAAGTACAGTCAATCGGTACATGGGGTGCTGGTGCTGCAAAAGGGTGATCAGTCGGCACCGGCGTGCAATGGATGTCATAGCAACCACGGAGCAACGCTGCCATCGCTGGTATCGGTTTCGGCGGCCTGCGGAGAATGCCACGCTACAAACCGTGATTTTTTCAAAAGTTCACCGCACAGCGAACCGTTCGGGAAGCTGGAAAATCCTGATTGCGAACATTGCCACGGGTATCACCTTATTCAGATTGCCTCCGACACGTTATTAGGCACATCGAGCGGCGCATTGTGCGTTGGATGTCACGAACCGGATTCGCCGGGCTACGCGGCGGCAGCCACCATGAGAATGGCGATCGATTCCCTTAAAGATGCGATATCACAAGCTGAGAATAGCACTAAAGAGGCCGAGCAAAAAGGAGCCGAGGGAGGCCAGGGCAGATTTGATCTGGGATCGGCAAAGGATAACTTGACCATGGTGCGCTCGGTGGCACATACGTTTGATCCCGATCAGGTGGAGGAGATCACCTCTGCTGGGATTAAAACCGCAAACGATGTACAGCAGAAAGCGTTAGCCGCCCTTGGGGATATCAGAACCCGTCAAATTGGCCTGGCAGTATCGCTTCTGGTGGTGATATTTCTGGCATTCGCAATCTGGCGCAAGATAAAACAGGTTGATAAAGATACTGATTTTGTTGTTCGAAACTAATCGACAAGCCCCGATAAGCAATAATCAAAATAATATTTAATTCATGCACCGAATTTCCGTAGAGAAGTTTATTATTAAAATTTAAAAATTCCATTGACAAATATATGGCTCCATGACTATAATTTCGTTTGTACCGGGGGTCAGGCATCATGTTGCTGCTCCCGGTTATTAGTTATCTCAAAATAATAATAGAACTGGACAGATAACAACGAGGACAAGGTACAATGGGCAAAGGTTATCGGGAGATCGGAAAGCAGGCTGAAGATGCTGTCCGAGGCATCAAAAATAAGGATCTTCGTAGGGAAGCATTCAGGATATTGCTTCTACAATTCATGGCCGAAGGCAGAGTGGAAAATAGTGGAAAAGGCAAAAGGGGCGGCCGTAATATTACTCAATTAAAAGCGAAGAAACACTCCTCAAATGGAACACATCCGGGAAGACGCGGGGGCGGTGTAGCAACATTAGCAATTCAAAAACTGATTGATGCAGGCTCCTTTAAAATCGGGCGCGACGCGGCCGGGATCATGAAAGAACTGAACAAAAAGAAAATAAAGCTCGAGCCATCTCAGCTGCGCATGGTACTTTTGCGTTTCTCGCGTACCGGAAAGCTTAAACGTCGAATAAAGATGAAAGGGAAAAAGGTTACATACCTTTATTCCACAAAATAA
>DOTU01000071.1:1931-2959 GCA_003520965.1 Candidatus Zixiibacteriota bacterium | reverse complement strand
TGGCTCTGTTGGGCAGATATTAATATTGAATGGAAAGCCCCAATTTGTTGATATCAAATATATTTACAAATATAATAATATTCATTGAACTTATTGTGCTTTATCCCTTATAAAAGATTACTAATTTTTCGGCAAAGGAATACGACCAATATTGCCGATAATTAATGCAGCCGTGTTTTTTGTGATAGATACGAGCTAACATTAGCTTTATTCCTTAAGTAGCGGAGGTGGTGGCTTGAAGGAATTTATGAACCAGCAGTAAGTTTGGAAAATAAGTTACACATCAACAAAAAAACTTTTTACTAACAGATTAATTTTAAGGAAGGGATTCAAAATGAAAAAGGTAATAGTCACGGCGATACTGTTCTCGCTTCTTTTCGGGGCAGTTAATTTATTCGCTCAAGAGCCGACAACCGGCTTGACCGGCAAAGGCGTGAAACTCGGTTTAAACCTGGCAAAATTTACCGGCTCAGACGCAAAAGACGTAAAGATGAGAACCGGCCTGGCATTCGGAGGTTTTATTACTTATAGCATTAACGATCTCTTTGCGATCCAGCCTGAGGTTTACTATGCAATGAAGGGTGCGAAGGAAAAATATTTTGATGAACCATCAGGTCTGACTATCGATGTAACCGAAAAGCTTGATTATATCGAAATCCCCGTACTATTCAGAGTCCAGCTTGCCGGAGGAACCAGCTTCAAGCCCAACTTCTATGCGGGACCAGAGCTCGGTATCCTGTTAAGTGCGAAAGTTAAGGGTGAAGCCAGCGGGGTTTCAGTTGAAACCGATATTAAAGACAATACTAAGAGCACCGATTTCGGCCTCATTGGCGGTGTAGGCGCCGAATTTCCTATGGGAAACGGAAAGCTTTTATTCGATATTCGCTATGACGCCGGTCTTGCGAAAGTCATCGATGCTTCGCCTGCTCCAAAGATAAATAATTCGGCCATCACATTTCTGGTTGGGTACGGGTTCTAAAATCTAATCGATCAAAAACGACTGGCCGCCGTATCCTGTGATGCGGCGG
>DOTU01000071.1:0-1671 GCA_003520965.1 Candidatus Zixiibacteriota bacterium | reverse complement strand
TTATCTTTATTTGCTGGGCATATTAGTTTAAAGAGCAAACGCTGAGGCAGCTAGTGAGCCTCGTAAAATGCCAAAAAAATGCAAAAAATCAATTTTATCACTTGAAATTACCTCGAATTAATCTTATAAGCAGTTTAGGACTAATCACAATAGCAGGGAAGCTATTTAATAAGTGATAAATACGGTATCTTGGAAGGGGTAATGCCCGAGTTTTTTTTCGCGGAGCAGGAGGTGGCAGAACAAAGAATATAAAGAATGAGTTAATATAAAATCTGGTTTAAATCTTTTAACAAGGGAGAGAAAAATGAAATCAGTAACAGTTTTCCTGGCAGTTTTAATAGCCTTAGCGTTTTGCACCATGGCCAAAGCTGAGGTAGGTTCGAAAGGGATTGGCGGCGCTCTTGAGATCGCTTTACCGATGGGCAATTTTGGTGACGTGGCCGGTACAGGTTTTGGAGTGACAGCGAATTTCCAATATGGCTGGAAACCCAATATCGATCTGATGGGGCAACTCGGATATATTAAGTGGGGCGGCAAGACAGCGGTCGGTTATGATTATAGCTACCATGCAATCCCCATCCAGGTTGGCGCTAAATATTATTTCAAGCAGGAAACCAATCGCTTTTATGTCGGCGGCCTGGTAGGATTCCATATGTTTGGATGGTCTGCGGACTATGATCTCCTGGGCATACATTACAGCGGATCCAGCAGCGAAACGAAATTCAGCCTAGCTCCCATGGGTGGTTATGAAATGAAGATCGGTGAAAACATGCTGTTTGATGCGTCGGCCCGCTATCAGATTATTTCCGATGTTAGCTATCTTGGCGTTCGCGCCGGGATCATCTACAAGCTGAAATAGCCCACTATATTACCAATAGGGTCTAAGCAAATGACAAAACCGCCGCATACACAAATGCGGCGGTTTGTTTTTATATAAAGGCTTTGTTAATTTAATAGGATCCGGCAGCGGCGATAATGAGCATGGTAAAAATACCATAAATAAATTTACAGAATTAATTATATCTCTTGAAATTGTCGTAAATTACCCCCAGATTAGCATTCTTTGGGGCTGTTGGTGTTGGCATTTAAAGTGCTTTATTAGTAATAAATACGGTATCGTTGAAAAAGAATATGTGGGGGAGTGTTTTTTTTCGTAGAGCAGGAGGTGGCAGAACTAATAATAAAAAAATGAGTTAACACAAAATCTAGTTTAAATTTTTTAACAAGGAAGAGAAAAATGAAATTAGTAACAGTTTTCCTGGCAGTTTTAATAGCCTTAGCGTTTTGCACCATGGCCAAAGCTGAGGTAGGTTCGAAAGGGATTGGCGGCGCTCTTGAGATCGCAATGCCGATGGGCGATTTCGGCGACCAAGCCGGTACCGGCTTTGGAGTAACGGCTAACTTTCAGTATGGCTGGAAACCCAATATCGATCTGATGGCGCAACTTGGATACATAAGCTGGGGCGGGAAATCAATTGGGAGTTACGATTACACCATTCATGCAATCCCACTTCAGGTAGGCGCAAAATATTATTTCACACTGGAAACCAATCGTTTTTATGTAGGTGGACTAATTGGCTTTCATCGCTTTGGGATTACAGTAAAAAACACTTCTATCGGCGATATTTCAACCAGCGAGGGGAAAGTTAGCCTGGCCCCAATGGGTGGCTA
>DOTU01000111.1:1072-3683 GCA_003520965.1 Candidatus Zixiibacteriota bacterium | reverse complement strand
TTTATCCTTTATTTCATAACATTCCATCATTATTTCAAACATCTGCCAATTGGAGGGCGAAATGAAGAATCTAGTAATAGTGGGATTAGTGCTAATTTCCGCGGTATTCATATCGATGCCTGCACTTGCCCAGGAGCACCCGTTTCAACTATCGTTGATAACGCCAATTCAAATATTTCCAGAAAATAGTGCTATTACCGGAGTCAGAATCAACCTGATTTACGGACGGAATACCACCGTTAAGGGGCTGGATTGGGGCCTTGTTAATCATACTACTTCAGGCACATCTTTGGGGATCGAGCTGGGTGGTGTAAACCTTTCTGATGCTAACTTTACTGGCTTGCAGTATGGTTGGGTTAATTGGAGCAAGGGCAATTTTGAAGGCATGCAATGGGGCTTTGTCAATCATGCCGATTATGCCAACGGTTTTCAGCTTGGGTTCGTAAACCATGCCAACAAGCTCAAGGGTTTACAGATTGGATTAATTAACATCATCAAAGAGGGAGGACAATTCCCGGTTTTTCCTATTATAAATTGGTCGTTTTAAGGTTTATCATTTTGCAATTAAACAAAACCGGGGCCTTCGCAGGCTCCGGTTTTTTTGTGATTAAATTATTGAAACAACTCGCCGGTATTTAATCAGGTGATCTCTTCCTGAGGATCAGGATGTTGTAATTCTTCTATTGTTTTCGGGGGATTTAATATCGGATCGGCAGGATGCTCGTGACGATACATCTCCTCAGGCATTTTGCCAGTGTACCATGACGGGTTCATCGGATAGACCGTAGGGCTGAATATGGTAGAATACATGTGCCAGATGAGAACTGCCAGGGCCGCCAGCCAGGCCTCATAATAGTGCACAATAAGCATGACATCGAGGAACCCCTTGGGGAACCACTTAACTGCGAAATTCTCAAACCACAGGAAAAACCCGGTTAGGATCATCACTCCCGTACCCCAAACCAGGGCCCAGTATTCAGCCTTCTCTACATAGCTGAATCGTCCGAAGGCTGGCGGGTTCTTCGAAAAGCCGAGATTGTACAGCATCATATCCTTAAACTGCTCAAAATCGTGTTTTCCGGGAAGCATATCTTTGATATACTGCCGGCCACGCTTAGTCATAAGATACGCTCCATGCCATATCGTAGTGATGATGAAGAGCACCGCCGTTACTCTGTGGACAATACCTCTTATCGGGAAACCACCTTCATGGCCAAATATTAGCTTAACCCACCAGGCTTCGGAGAAACGAAGCGCGAATCCCGAAAAAACCAGTGTCAGAAAAGTTATCATCAAGAATGTATGTTGCCAGACCTCGTTGGGGGTCATCCGCACAATCTGTTTTTTCGTGTTGATATTTTTTATCTGTTTGCGCAGATCAATCAGCCAGTGAATAATCATGGTCCCGATGATACCAATAATCAGGATAATGTAAATATGTTGAAAAACTCTGGCGATTGGCGTCCGGGTCACGCCGGGAGTACCATGAATGGGAGTGCTGGCGATTGCTTTTGATATCCCCGGATGACAATTACCGCAAGTTTTTTGCAGATTAGCCGCGTTTACAGACGATGCCGGATCGGCATGAGGCAGGATGCGATGAGCTCCGTGGCAGGACGCGCAGTTGGCTACAGTTAAATCGCCGGCGCGGCTTTTTAGGCCGTGATAACTATCTACCCACGACTGCAATCGTCCGGTAGGAATACCATATTTTTCGTTAAGCCTAGCTGATTCATGGCAGGGTGAGCAAGTAGCCTCAGCTACCCTTGCCGGACTGACCGGCGAACGTGGATCGTCTGGCGGCAGAATGCCATGCTCGCCATGACAATCTGTGCAGACCGGCGAATCGGTCTCGCCCTGAGCAGTTAATTTGCCGTGGATGCCCTCCCAATAATCATGTTCGACACTTTTATGGCAGCGGCCACAGGTTTTGGGGATATTGAAATGATTTATCGATGAGCGCGGATCTCCCGGTGGAAGGATAATATGAGCAGTACCGTTAGAGGAATGGCAATCATTGCAGGTGGCGGCAAGATATACTCCGCCAAGCGAGGCTTTACCATGTACGCTGCTTTCAAAAACCTCAACGGGTCTCTCCATCGGGATCTTATGTTTCTTAACGAGATCGACATCTTCGTGGCAGTGCCCGCAGGTGGCGGGGAGATTGAGGGGGTTGACACTCGATTCTTTATCATCGTGAGGCAGGATATTATGTTTGCCGTGGCAATCGGGGCAGGCAGGGATATCGGCGCCAGTGGCAACCTGGAGAGTGCCGTGCTGCTGGTAGATTTGAGCTTCCTCGTTATGGCAATCACCGCAGTTGACTTTCGGGAGTTTCTCATTGTGTGGTATCTCGCTTATGCCTTTATGGCAATCGCTACATTCCATACCACTGTGAATAGAAGACTTAAAGACGGAATTGTTGACAAAGAGTGATCTTTGATGACCCAATGAATCGGTGGTTGTCAATGATGAATCGCCGTGGCATTCCAGACATTGCTGAGCCATGACGGGGCCGGCGATCATAAGACAAATAACCGCTAAAATCGGTAGCGGTAGCCTTCTTGAAATGGTGTTATTTTTCCTCATCCTGCTCATTTCGCTTATTCGA
>DOTU01000111.1:0-773 GCA_003520965.1 Candidatus Zixiibacteriota bacterium | reverse complement strand
CTTCGATCCAATTTAAATAAAGTCCTACGACTGTCAAGTCAAATGTGATATTATTCTCATTATCAATAGAACGGTGAGCCGTTAATCATTAGTACATAATCCCTTATCTTTGCGCTTCATCCCGTATTACATCTAATTTTTCCGATTACCTCATTAAATTTTCTTGAAGCTCCAGGCCGACGCCAATAGAATAAACGTTTTCATATTTCCTCCAATGATAATAGAGATATCGAATAGATATTTTTGCATTAAAATGAGAAATAGTCAAATAGATTATTTTGAGGCATAGGCGTAACAAGTTTGGTTCTTAAAAAGTAAATTTATGGTTCCTGGAGGCTTGCGGGTTCCGCCTATCGAACCAAAGGGTCGATAGAAAGAAATCCGCCTGTAGGGTGCGAAGCCTAAGCCTGGATAGACAGGCGGATTTCATGCCCCGACTTCGTCGGGGCGGCGGAACCCGCAAGCCAATATGCTATCTGATGTGTATATTTGGGCAATAAAAAAAGGGCGAGGTGACTCGCCCCTTTATGAGGGATTAGCTACATCAGTCAACCCCAGGTCAGTGAGATTCGACTGGCAGCCCCTCGATACGAAATCTTTTCATCCGACGCCAGAGCGTGGTGCGCGAAATGCCAAGCTGGCTGGCAGTGCGCGAATAATTGCCATCGTTCTGCTTCAAGGCCTTCAGGATCAGGGTTCGCTGATTATCTTTGAGCGTTATATTTAGATAGGCGGTTTCCTCTTTATTCTCGGGGCGATCTTGCGGCAGAGTA
>DOTU01000279.1 GCA_003520965.1 Candidatus Zixiibacteriota bacterium | reverse complement strand
CTTCCTGAAATCGTCTAACTTCGCCTTTGGAGAAAAAACAAGAGTTCAATCGATAATCTTTATTTAGTTGGCAGGAGTCCAGCAGGAAAGCACAAATCATGGGATACTGCCTTTTGATTAGAAAAATACTGGATTCCATGTATTGATTTTTCGAGACATTTAAAATGATAATATTTTAAAAAGTAAACTAGAATCCTTAAAAGGTCAATTTAACCAAATTAAACCTTTCTGCCCGAAATTCCTTCCAGATTGGACTGGAATATTATGTGAAATAAAGTGAAAATATCATTTATCAAAGCCGAATCCCAAGCATTTTTAACCCAATAAAAGAAAGAGAGGGGAAAATGTGGAATCAAAGAGGGGCATCGTTTGTGAATAAATTGATCAATACCCTAATTGTTTTTTCAATATTTATACCAGGATCCGCCATCGCGGCGACGAGCCTTTCTTCGGTGACACTGGCCCCAACCAGTGTGGTGGGTGGCGCCAGATCCACGGGCACAGTGGTCTTAAGCGGTATGGCGCCCTGGGGAGGTATATCGGTATCGCTGACCAGCAGTAATCCTTCGACGGCTGTCGTTCCAGGTAGTGTTAAGGTAAATTTCTGGCAGAAGAGCGCTAAGTTCACCATCACCACTTCCCCTGTATCGGTCTCAAAAGTCGTTAGTATCACTGCCTTTTATCAGGGGATAACAAAGACAACCCCTTTGACGGTCAATCCGACAAGCGCCTCTCCGCTTATTACCTCACATCCAGTGAATAAAACGGTGACTGAGGGCCAGACGGCGACATTTACTGTCGCAGCCACGGGGTCAGGGCTTTCTTACCAGTGGCAGCGGTTGAACAACGGTGGGAGCACGTGGACGAATATCGGGACGAACAGCGCTTCTTATACAACCGCGGCGACCGTGATATGGGACAATGGAGCGCAGTTTCGCTGCTTGGTGACGAACTCGGCGGGTAGCGCAACGAGTAACACAGCAACCTTGACGGTCAACCCAACGGTCTCTATGATCGCGGTCACCGACTTCGCCAATTATCGTGTGTTCCAGCGCGAAATCGGAGGCACGTCAAAGAGCGTGACCATCACTGGCACCTATTCTAACCTGAACTGGCATCACATAGATGCCCGCCTGCTAACACACGGCACCAATACAACAGTGGTTGACTGGACGACCATCGACTCGACGCCCGGCGGAGGAACATTCTCCGGTATCCTTAGCGTTCCCCAAGGGGGCTGGTATAACATCGAAATACGTGCCGTGGACAATTCAGGATCGACGATCGGCTCCAGCCGCGGCACGAAAAAGTGGGGCGTGGGCATGATCATCCTCTGCATCGGCCAATCGAACATGTCGGGCCATGGTCAGAACCCCTTTACCATCGCAACTTCCGACCTGGCCGTGAATTACAGCAACGCCGGAGTGTGGGAGCACTTGTCTGATCCCTACGACGACGGAAGTCCCGCGGGCGCGGTCGATAACGACAATAGCACTGCCGCCGGATCGATGATTCCAGCTCTTGCCAACTCCCTATTGCAGACAATCAATTTCCCCATCGCATTCGTGCCATCGCCGAAAGACAACTCCAACCTTTACTCGCAATGGGCGTACCGCAATTCATCGAACCACTATGATACGACCACGCTCTACGGCCAATCGATAACCAAGGCGCGAAACGTTGGCGGCGTCGAGCTCATCGTCATGTATCAGGGCGAAGCGGATACCAACGCCCATCGCACTGAGGCCCAGTATAAGGCGGATTTCGCCACGCTGATCGGAAACTACCGACAGGATCTCTATGCTAACATCCCGATTTTCATCTGCCAGCTTGGGCCGATCACCCTTGGGTTCAACACCCGCACTGATGCCGATGTCGTGGCGGTTCGAAGCGCCCAACACGATCTCGACAACGGCGAGGACATCTTTATGGCGGCTACGGCCATGGACCAACCCCGGCTTGACCACGTTCATTTTACTACCCAGGGTCTCGACGCTATCGGCGGGCGCATAGCGCAGACGATCAATTATTACTTGGGAGCGGCTTCGTACTACCGGGGGCCGGCAATAATCACCCCAGCCTTCTTTACCAACGGAAACCGTGACACCGTGGATATTCAGATTGGTCATCGGGGTGAAAATGATATAACCCCCGACTCTGGCATTACGGGATTCTCGCTGCTCAGCAATGGATCGCCGGTGAGCATCACTTCAGCGGTCCGCATGAGCGCCGACCGGATCCGATTGACGCTTGGATCGGCGATTCCACCGGGCACCACGGTGAAACTCCGCTATCTGTGGGGCTCAAATCCAGACACCAGCGCTCTTGTTAAAGACAACTCATCTTTGGAACTGCCGCTTGAGAATACGACCGCGGACATAACGATCATCGATCAGCAGTTACCGTAACATCTACCGCTGCCGGTGGTGCGTGTTGAAACCACCGGCACAACGGCCTCGGACAAGGAGGGTCAGTAACGAAGCTTGATTCTATGCCGTTGCCTTCAAGATCGGCGAAGAAGTTGCGCCATGCGAATACGGCTGGACGAACCCGGCCTACGGCAGGGTCATTCGGCCCGGCCTTTTTTGCATATTTCGAATAAGCGTCAATCCGAAGTTGCTCGAAGGAAGGATATAAAATTATTCAAGGCTGGAAAGCAATTTTGGTTTGACACCTGAAGAACGGAGCCGCTGGGGAAGGTTCACAATATTTTATGAGGTTTCAATATATTTATGTGGTCAATCGTGGCATTCCTCATAAAATACTTTTATCGGTAATTGTTAACTTTTGGGGATACCTTGGTAGAGGATTAGTAGG
>DOTU01000234.1:2705-7280 GCA_003520965.1 Candidatus Zixiibacteriota bacterium | reverse complement strand
ATATATGCCGCCCGCGCTGCAATATACTATATGTGAATGATCCACTTCAAGATGGGCATCCGCGGAGTATGTGATGCCATAATAGGCATGTTCTATCAGGCAGTAATCAAAACTGACAGTACTGTAGCTCTCAAGCCTGATCCCATACCATTGATTGGCCCCCGGGGCGTCCGGATGAGACGATTCAAATACAATCGTATTGTTTTGATCCCCTTCGGCAACTAAAGCGCCTTGTACTATTAGTTCTGATTTATACTGGTCGCTGCCGCTTGCAAGCTTATCAAAGTTGTAAACAAACTTAACATCCGTACCCGGATTAATCCTGAGGGTTAAGCCGTCCGGCACCGTCACATCGCCATTGACAATTACTGTTCCTGGCCCCCAGGTTTCATCATCAGTCAATTCCCCGGATTTGAAGATGGGACCTAAATAGAATACGCCCAGATCGGTGCCAGCCACAAAACCGCTGTTATCATCCTGGGATGCTGCCAGCTTGTTGATATGAGCTACTGTGGGTATATCCCCCAGCGGTAATTCTACCCAACTTCTGCCGGAATCACCCGTGGCCCATATTTTAGCCGTCGAGTTATTTAGAGCGGCAGATGCCAGGAAAGCATAAGGGTTGTTTTTATCGGCTACGATTGAGCCTAATTCGGGTGTGCCAATACCGTAGGTTCTCGCTTCCCATGTGGGGGGATAGGAGGACATATCAGCCTTGAACACTCCGATATCGGTGGCGGCGTATGCGAAATAATCATCAGCATTTTGGGCAAACTGGTTGACATCGGTTGCGGAGGATAAGCCATCATCTATGGCTCCCCACTGACTTCCTGAATACCAGTAAGCCCGAACATCGACTCCGGACTCACCATGCCCGCCAAGATAGGCCGATTGACCCGATGGGTTTGAATATATATCATGAAACTCAGTAGAAGATACGCCCTGTACTTGCGTCCAGCTTCGGCCATCATCAGTTGAAAGCAAAACATTTTCACCTGACCCGGCTGCGTAGGCGTTTGAATTTGTCGGATCAAATTCCAATGTATTGATTAATAAACCGTTTTCGGGTGTGCGATCCGACCAACTGGTGCCACCATCCTCAGAGTGAATGATTGCGCCCTGGCCATTATCATCCTTGGATGAGGCCAAGATGTAATCATCTTCACCGGAGAAATCTGTCGCGATATCGGTACCGACATAGCGAGGCTCAGCTATTGGATAGGACAGCCCCGAAAAGCTCCAATCGCTGCCATCGAAATACTTGATTATGCCTTCATTCGAATTGATAAAAAGCCTCGGGTTTTCGGAATTGTCGGGAAGCGCAAGAGACGTAGCTATTAAATTATTTGTCCCACTAGTTATTTCATGGCAAGTAATGCTCTCAATTTCACTTAAATCGTGGGTGCTTGTTTCGGTGAGCAAATAAACTCCGTTTTCCGTTCCTACCAGTATACACCTTTCCCTGCTGGCTGTGGTTTCTTGATAATAATCAAGAGTTAGAATACGAGTGTCATATCGGAAAGGTGTCGAGTAGGGACAGTTGGGGTCTTGGAAATCAATATAATCGGATATATTTGGCGGGATGTTTCTATCCGCATTAAACAAATACAGCCCGGTTTCTGTACCTACATAAACAGATTGACGGTCTGTACCTTGACCGTAAACATAGATTGCAGAAATGTCATTTACTATTTTGCCAAAAGAAAGCTGCTGAGGGCCAATTTTGATTTCTTGAATTGAAAATGGCCCGTCTCCCGGACTAACCTCCATGAAATATAACTGCTGATTTGAACCGCCCTCATTTGTTGCGGCCCAGAATGAATATTCTCGGTCTAATGCTTCTACGCAAATAACATTAGAACCCGAAAGTAAAACCTGAGACCATACATAATGATAATTTCTATAAATCCCGTCGTCAGTGGCAGCGCAGATTAAAGTGCCATTTCCATCAATCTCAAGATCGTGGATGGTGACCCCAGTTAATCCGCCATCTAATGGATTCCAATCCCAGGTTTCGCCCTCATCTGTAGATATTCCCTTATATACAGAGGCCTCGTTTGTCAATGCCTCACATCCCACGTATAATTGAGCGCTGGGCGCGTTGGGATTTATCTCAATTGTGGTAAACTGCTTATTGTGAAGATCACTGGAACCGGGAACAAATGGCCAAGTATTACCTCCATTGACGCTCCTGTAAATCTGAACTCCATAAGCAGAGCAAAAAGCAATATTGCCGTATGCTGTGTTCTCATATTCATTTCTATAGGAAATTATCTTGTTTACTCCCTCATTAGGAGATGTACGTGGTTGCCAATCTTGATTTTCAGGATCAGCCCAATATAAACCTTTATTAATTTCATTGGAGCCTATCATATACCTATGCCAAGCCTGGTTTAGGCCACCTTTTCCATAAGCTACATCAACCGCATGAACCCACTTTGGTTGCTTCTCAAGCGCTGTCCAATAATAATTCGGGGTTATTTGGGCATTAGCGGCCAGTAAAGACAGCATTATAAAAGCTATCAGAAAGACTATAAATCTGCGCATACAATCCTCCTTGCACTTTGAGACGGACACATTACTTTAGGTAAAGCAGTTTGAGGCTGTAAGTCTTGTGGGACGCGCTCCGGGCCTTGAGGAGATATTCCCCACTTGAAACTTTATTTCCCAAGGCAGTGGTGGCGTCCCATATTATTTTACCCTCCTTCCCTTCCGGTCTGAAAGTTTTAATTAATCGCCCTTGAATATCATATATGGCTATATCGCCTCCTCTGCCTAAATTTGAGTGGCTTATTGTTACCGAAGAATTGAAGGGATTGGGGTAGGCAGAGAGACTCACCTCTTCGGGTAAGGCACTTTCTACATTTATTCTATCCGGCCCTTGAACCCTCTTTGTAAAATAGACCGCCCCATTTATATTAGTATCGGGATTGCTCCTAGTATCACACCAAACTATATAGACATTGCCCTCCGTGACAGCTATCGCCGGATATGATGATTCGGCAGGATCATCTTCTAACCTCACTTCTGGGCTCCAGTATTGGCTGCTATCAGCCTTAAAAGCATAGTAGATTGTCAAACCATTGATTCCAAAACGATGATCCACCCAGACCGCTCTAAGGGTGTCATCTGACCAGAATATATCTGAAAGATCACATAAATGGTTTGTGGTTACCCGCTCTTCAAAACCCCAGCTTTCCCCTTGATTTGTGCTCTGCCTAAATAAAATATCCCCTGTAAATTGATAGGGGGAATATTTAAAATCCCACCAGGAGATGGCGGGATTGCCAAATTCATTTACAGCCACGGAAGGTAGCTGCGAGGGATAATTATCCTGAGTACTAATTAGCATATTATCAGACCAACTGAGCCCCCTATCTGTGCTTTTTAAACAGTAAGTCTCCCACATATCATTGGGGTTAATAGGGCCGTCCCATGAAAAATAAACCATATTTAATGCCGAATTTTGATCTGGTTTACTTACATAATCAGCCAATAGTATCTCGGCGGGTGAAGACCAATGCTCCCCAAAATCGGTGCTTCTAATTTGGTAAAGAGTAGTTCTCGGATAAGATGCAAAAATAACATTTACGACCGAATCGTTATTGGAAGCCGCTATTTGGTCAACCATCTCCCAATTTGATGGCATAATATAAGCCGGGGCGGACCAGTTTTGTCCGTTGTTATGCGATATAGAATATCCTATATTCATCAGATAAAAGCCGTTATCAAAGTATATTTTCCAAACAACAAGTAGATTCTGTCCCCAGGCCATAATTTGAGGAAAGGCCGGAGCATGAGTATGAATTGTATCTGTCAGCCCTATTTCCTGGCTCCAAGTTTCTCCGGCATCGGTGCTTCTGACATAGCCTATATCCCTGCCATTGCTCCAATGCATGAATACTACATGGATTGTATCCCCATGAGCTAGTATTTGCGGATATAGGAAAGCGGCCGGCTTTGATATCCTCCTCGGCTCGCTCCAGCCGGCATGGGCAATACTTACAGATATAAATATTGAAAGTAATACAAGCAGTGTAATTTGGAAGATTTTAGAAATGGAATACCGCAAAAAGATCTCCTTCGTTCCTTCAAAGAAAATCCGGTATCCCAAGCTGATTTTATCGGGTTCTCTCATTTCTGTCAACATATTTATTCTCCCTTTTTATCTCTTTTCAAGCAAGGGCAAATGTCCAATCCAAAAGTTGCCAAAGGAAAGATACCATAAGTCCTCCAAAGGTATCAACAATCTTTGGGGCTTTTATATTCCATAATTTTGGGGGAAGTTCAAAGCGCCGTCCTCTATGAAAGCGAAAACCCACAGTAATTCTTATTGCCTAATGTTGCCCTGCTTCGGGTATGGGATCCTAATGTTTTCATTCTTATATTTACCGATTATTATGATTCTTGAGCTTCGGGTTTTTGGGGTAAAAACCCCAGAAAATCACTTGGTTCGAAAATAGCAAATATTAAATTGATGTTTTATAATGCGTTGGCTTTTGCTATCATTGAAGAATAATCCAGCTTTTAGAAAGAAGTGTTAGAAAACTGTTAGAAAAACCGCCATCTGAAGGT
>DOTU01000234.1:0-2435 GCA_003520965.1 Candidatus Zixiibacteriota bacterium | reverse complement strand
AACCCCTGAAGTTGTTGAACCTCAGGGGCTTGACTTGGTAGCGGGGCTGGGATTTGAACCCAGGACCTTCGGGTTATGAGCCCGACGAGCTACCAGACTGCTCCACCCCGCGTCGTAATTTCAAATTGTCAATCCAAGAACAAACCAAAGCCGCTTATCAAAATACCCCGGCATCGAATTATCCTTAGATTGTCAATATATATACACGCAATATCAGATGTCAAGGTTATAAAAAGCTTATTTCAACGGCACAATAATGAATACTACTAAATCCCACAGAGCGTGAGAGATAATTCCCGGCCAAAGCGAGCCAAACCGCTTGTATAGCCATCCCCAATAAAGCCCTCCGATTAATGCCGCCATAAAAAGTATGAAGTTGGCCGCCCACAGATGCACCATAGTATAAACGAGCGCCCCCAAAATCCAGCCAACATTTGAGCCAAACCATTTGGAAAGTACACGCTGCCCCATGCCGCGCCAGAAGATTTCTTCTGCTGGTCCAATCCAGAATAGAAGCAGCAATCCCAATATCCAGGGATTCATCTGGGCTTTATTGGCGTAGATGGAATCGATCTGAGATGAGGCAAATCCAAATATGCGCGTAGATACAGCCCCGCCAATCCAAAATACGATATAAAGGATAGCCGCCGAACCTATCCCCCAGACTATATAACTCAGCCTAAAATCGAAAAAAAATTTACGATCCCCCTTCGCATAGATTATAGACCAAATAGCCAGAAGCCCGGAGGCAGAAGCCATCCCCCACCAGAAGTTAACCGTTTTCAATCCAAAGATTAACAACCATGCGATGGCCGCAAAAAGATTGGCAATCAGGAGAAGAAACAATGGCAATCCTTGTTGCTTTGTGTTGTTATATGCCCGCAATGATGCAAATAATAATTAAATCTCCACCATCTCGGCGCCAAGCTCGCGCTTGAAGCATTCAAAGGTATCACTATCGAATAGAACAAATCCCACCTGCATGAGCGCGTGGGAATTTTTTAGGAATTTAATAGCTTCATCGATCATAATCTTTGCGGTTTGATCAGGTGGAAAGCCTCCTACACCGGTTCCGAGAGCAGGGAAATCGATCGATTCAAGATTCAACTCCTCCGCGCGACGGAGAGCGTTATGTGTGGCATTATGGATTTTAGTTTGATCGGTTCGCAAGTCTTGCCCCATTGCAGCGGCATGGATAATATATTTCTGGGGCAGGTGTCCGGCCATAGTGGTCACGGCTTCTCCTATATCTATTGGCCCTTTGGAAATCGCTTCAGTTTCGATCTCCAACCCGCCTTTGAGCTTGATCGCTCCGGCTACCCCCGAGCCCATCCATAAGTGGTTATTGGCGGCATTAACAATTGCCTCAGCACTCGATTCGGTTATATCGCCCCTTCGAACTGTTATAATCTTGCTCAGTATCATTTCGGCTTGTCAATATTAAATTGAGGGAGTCTGTCCGGTTTATTTAGAAAGGAATATTCTAGTATTATCTTTTCGGCTGCTGCAACTTTCGCAATATACAAAATTAATATACCGATCATCGCCCCATAGAAAGCTCCGGCCAGAATATCCGATGGATAATGCACGCCCAAATAGACGCGGCTTAAGCTAATCAAAATAGCTAACGGATACATATAGTACCGCGATGATTTATAGAAGGCGCCGATGATAACCGCCTGGCTGAAAAGGTTGGCTGCATGTGATGATGGAAGGCCGTATTTGCCGCCGCAGCCCTGGAACAACCGAAGCCAGGTAATTGCCGGTTCTGCATGGCAGGGCCGAAGTCGTGCGAAGAGCCGTTTCCAGATGTAATGAATCGAGCCGTCTACCACAAGCACGGTAATGACACTAAGTAACACCAGCCATCGTCCCCTGGGGCCGCCCTTCCAGAGAAGCAGAAAAATTATGATTGCTATGGGTAACGCCCAGAGCCTGAAATTTCCGATATACCCAAATAAAAAATCGAGCGCCGGATTTGCAATAGTCACATTGATAAATTTTAATATCGCAAAATCCAGCGGCATTGGGGCTCCATACGGAGAGAAATTAATTAAGGCTTGTAATTAGCATTATGATTCAACAAGCTCATCTAAACTCGACCTGGCCGTTGGTGCCGTCGTTAAGCTTGTTTTTAAAAGCAGTTGCCTGCGAGGCCTTGACCTCGACAATAAAGGTGACATTTTCACCATATTGTGAGTCTTTCAATTCGGCCTCGAATGAGTTGATAATATTGTGAGCAACGTTTATAAAATCGAAACTCACTGTGAAAACCAGATTTTCGGTGAAATATTTTTTCTCGATTTCGCAGGAACGCAATAGATCCATGGCCATCTTACCATAAGCACGCATCAAACCGCCCGTACCAAGCTTGATGCCGCCAAAATAGCGGGTCACAACGATACAGATATTTGACAGGCTTCTGGCATCAATCG
>DOTU01000375.1:3025-3513 GCA_003520965.1 Candidatus Zixiibacteriota bacterium | reverse complement strand
AAGAAAATCAGGGAGCTTTTCTACAATATCTTTTATGTTGAAGATCATGCCCTGCATTTCTATTTCCTTGGTGGACCGGATTTCGTAGTTGGCCCCGCTGCGCCCAAGGGGCAAAGGAATATTCTCGGCGTTCTCGGCAAAGTCGGTCTTGAGATCGGCAAGGAAGTGATCGGGCTTCGCAAACAGATGCGGGATCTACTGGTTCTAACGGGCGGCAAGGCTGCTCATCCGGTACTGGGTCTTCCCGGTGGAGTGGCCAAAGCGATCTCCAAAGACGATCAGGCGAATTTTATCGCGGCCGGTGAACATGCCGTGCAATTTGCCGAATTCAGCCTGAAGATTTTCGCCGATGTCGTTCTTAAAAACAAACAATATGTCGACTGGATTTTGTCGGACACCTACACTCATAAGACTTATTACATGGGTATGGTCGATGACAAGAACAAGGTCAATTTTTACGATGGCATGCTTCGTGTGGTTGGTCCGGA
>DOTU01000375.1:0-2690 GCA_003520965.1 Candidatus Zixiibacteriota bacterium | reverse complement strand
TGGAGCTATATCAAATTCTGCTATCTTAAGGATGTTGGCTGGAAGGGTTTCGAGGAAGGGGCACAAAGCGGTGTATACGCAGTTGCTCCGTTGGCTCGTTTAAATGCCTCGGATGGGATGGCGACGCCCAAAGCTCAGGCTGCTTATGAAGAGTTTTTCAAGACGCTTGGCGGTAAGCCAGTTCATCATACGTTAGCCAATCACTGGGCCAGGCTGGTCGAAATGCTTTACGCCGCTGAGCGGACGCTGGAGCTTTCCAAAGACCCAGAGATTATTAATCCCAATGTGCGCACCTTACCGACTGAAAAGCCGAAAGAGGGTATCGGTATAGTCGAGGCTCCTCGGGGGACGCTTTTCCATCACTATCAGTCAGATGAGCGTGGCGTGGTTACCAAGGCTAATTTGATCGTAGCCACCCAGAATAATGCGGCCCGCATGGCGATGTCGGTCGATAAAGCGGCTCGCGGCCTGATTAAAAACGGTAAAGCCGATGATGGTATCCTGAATATGGTCGAGATGGCGTTCCGCGCCTACGACCCGTGCCATGGCTGCGCGACACATGCGCTTCCCGGACAAGTTCCGATCCTGGTGCGTATATATGGGAAAGATGGTACGGTAGTGCAGGAGATCAGACGAGACTAACTGGTTTATGAAAACGCTGGTATTGGGGCTCGGCAACGAGCTTATATCGGACGATGGCCTGGGGCTATTGGCCGTGCGAAAGCTCAAAGAGGAGAACGGCACATCCGCAGAGATAATAGAATGCGGTTTGTGCGGCATGGCTCTGCTTGATATTCTCGTCGGGTTTGATCGAGCTATTATAGTCGATGCTGTTAAAACAGGACGTGAAGAGCCGGGCACAATCTATGAGCTGAACGCCGAAGATCTCGGCCCGGTCTTTGCCCCATCTCCTCATTATAGCGGTCTTCCCGAGCTTCTCGATACGGCTGCGCAATTAGGGCTTGATTTCCCCAGTGAATTCAAGATATTTGCAATGGAGGTCGCCGACCCTTACACAATAGGCGGCGGGCTCACCGAACCGGTTGCGGCAGCGCTGGGAAATCTCGTAGCTAAGATCAGAACCCAACTTGAACGCTGGGAAAGGACAACATAGGATGCATGAGTATTCGATAGTTCAAGAACTGGTGGAAAAGCTTCTCTTGGCGATGAAAGAGAAAGGCGCAACAAGTATCAAAGAGGTTCGCCTTCGCCGAGGCAGCACGTTTGCCGAAGCGCCGCTTCAACAAGCTTTCCTCATCATGTCCGAGAACACTCCCTTAGAAGGTGCCGAGTTGGTCATCGAGGAGTTCAATGTCGAATACAAATGCGCGTCCTGCGGACACGCCCAGGTAGTAACATCGGATGATCTCATCGGCCACCTTTTTGTCTGCCCAGAATGCGGCGAGGCGGTGGAGATGGACGAGGCCCATGGACTGGAGTTGTTGGAAATAGTATATTAGTTCGAAGTTCGTAGTTCGAAGTTATGGTTAGGACGAGGCCAGCAAAGGCGGGCCTCGTTTTTTTTATTGGGATGGTGCCAGAGCGGCCTCGCGGGTTCCGCCCGCGACCGAAGGTCGCGTCAGAAATCCGCTTGGGGAGTATTAATGCACGATAAATGTATCAGCCCTCTGAAATATATAAACTGATCTTACTTGATTGAGTACGCGCCCAAGCGGATTTCTATTTTTCGACCCCTTGGGTCGAAAAGCGGAACCCGCGAGGCGGAACTATCTCCTTTGGGAAGGGTCAGATCGTAATATCGGACAAAAAAATAACCGCATCCTGATTTGGAATGCGGTTATTTATCTTTTCGATGTGTAATCTCGGAAGGACCGAGAACTCGTTTTAGTAGCGACCTCCGCCTCTACCGCCACGGTCTCCGCCACGGTCACCACCGCGACCGCCGCCGCCGAAATCTCTATCGCCGCGCTGCTCGCGAGGACGAGCTTCGCTAACTTTCAGCGCCCGACCCTTAAGGTCCTGACCGTTAACGCCAGCAATGGCCGCCGTGCCCTCGGCCTTGGTCGGCATTTCGACAAAAGCAAAGCCTCTGGATTCGCCGCTGAATTTGTCCTTAATGATCGTCGCACTTGTTACTTGTCCAAAAGCCTCAAATGCCTGTCGCAGATCCTCATCTGTTGCGTCATGCGACAAATTACCCACGTAAATGTTCATCTCTTACCTCCTAAATGGTTCGTCTCTTCGTGGTGTATAAACGAAATATGTATATTCTGGAATATCAAAAGACTCTACTGACTCTTCCGCTCTATCTTTTCGGGGATTGTAATTTTGAAATTTGTAGGTGCAAAAACTTTCTCTCTCAATAAATTCGTATCGTAATAATAATTATACGCTATATCACTGTCAAGTGTTAAATAATATTTCACAGTTCCGGCCAACTTTGTTTTATGGAATTCCCCGACACGCAGTCTTGAGTTATTAATAAATTACGCGTAAATCGTTGTGTCACAGGGTAATATCGAGAATATATCTGATTGGCCTCGCCTGCAAACCTCGATTCTCCCTACTTGAAAAAAAGATACTAATCGACCTGTTCAATCAATTGACCGATTAAATATCGCCTGATCATATCCAGGGCTATCGTGGCAGACCGTTCCCGATTGCGGTCTCTTTCAGCGCCGAACTGCTCTCGACGCACAACTACTTTATCTGCGGTTGAAAGGGCGATA
>DOTU01000048.1:12860-14880 GCA_003520965.1 Candidatus Zixiibacteriota bacterium | reverse complement strand
CGATACCCAAACCAACGAAGATAATTCGATTTAAATCTTTTCTGTTTTCGCTATATCTGATTTCTATTGTAGTCATCGCCTTTTTCCTGATAAAGGGGGCATCATTCTATTTCTCAGATTATGCTGGACGGCCTCATATCGATGGTTATCGTGTCCTGCGACCCGCAGGATTGCTCGGGCACACTTTCGGGGTAATCGGTTCAGCGTTTATGATCTTCATGCTCTCATATACGTTTCGTAAACGATTGAAATTAATGCGAAGCTGGGGATCGCTGAATCGCTGGCTAGATATTCATATTTATTTCGGGATATTGGGGCCGTTGCTGGTGATTCTGCATACGTCGTTCAAGGTGCAAGGGTTGGTGGCAGTTAGTTTCTGGTCGATGATAGCGGTGGCCGCCAGCGGTATATTCGGACGGTACCTTTATCTTCAAATCCCCAGGAATATTGTCGGGGATGAGATCGACATGAAGGAACTTGAACAAACCGACAAGAAATACGCGATGCAATTGAAACAGGAATTCGGCTTAAGCGATGATATGATCAACCGTCTGGCAGAGAGTGACACTATCAAGATCGCCGATGGTAGCGGCGCATTCAAGGTGCTCTATACCGTATTTAAAGAAGATGCCTTGAGGCCATTCAGGACGAAGCGCCGTCATGTAGAGCAGGTTGAACTGAAGAATATCCCGGCCGAGACGAGGAAAAAGATAGTCCATATCGCGCATAGAAAATCGCTTCTTACGAGACGGGTTCTTCTCCTCAATCAGATGCAGCAGATGTTCCACTACTGGCACGTGATACACAAACCGTTTGCAATAATCATGTATGCTATTATGGTGATCCATATCGGGGTGGCAATCTGGACGGGGTACAAATGGATATTCTAAAACCGATACGCATAATTTTATTACTTATGTTTATATATGGTATTTCTCAAGCCCAGCTCTCCCCCGGCGAGCTATCCAAGCCGCATGCCTTCCTAGACGGTATCGAGAATTGTAACAAATGCCACGGTTTCGATCAGAAGCTGTCACCGGATAAATGCCTGGCCTGCCACATCTATCTGGCCGATCGCCGAAAGCAAGGCCTGGGCATGCATGCCAACTCATCCTACAGAAATTGCGAGGATTGCCATGTTGAACATCAGGGTAAGGACTTTGAACTAATATTCTGGAAAGACGGTCAGGAGAAATTCGATCATAACCTGACCAGGTATATACTCGATGGAAAGCACCTGAGTGTAAAGTGCCGCGATTGCCATCAATCGAAAAATATTTCGCAAGATATAGTAACTAAAGAACCCAAGAAGAATTTTTCAACTACATTCCAGGGATTAGGCCAGGAATGCACCACCTGCCATGCAGATGAACATAGAGGACAGATTTCCGCCAAGTGTTCGACGTGCCATACTACGGCCGGCTGGAAATCGCCTGCTAAGTTCGACCATGCATCGGTTAAATTCAAACTAACCGGTAAGCATATCACTATTGCTTGTGATAAGTGCCATCCTTTAATAGTGGATAATCGTTCGGAAAAAGATAAAGATTATCTGAAGCTGACAGGAATTCAATCGGCGAAATGTCTCGATTGCCACAAAGATGTCCACAACAGCAAATTCGGCCAGAATTGCGAGGGCTGCCATGACACCGATGGCTGGAGCAATGTCGCCAGGGGCCAGTTCGATCATTCAAAGACGCGTTTCGCGTTGCTCGGGGCTCATTCGAGGGTCGCATGTGAGAAGTGCCATACCCCCGGCAAACCGTTTAAGGGATTAAAATACGAAAAATGCCAAGATTGCCATAGAGATTATCACAAAGGGCAGTTCGCCTCGCGGCTCCAGGCCGGCGCCTGCGAGGAGTGCCATACTGTCGATGGCTATTTGCCGACAAGGTTTTCCGTAGCGGCACATGCCGAAACAAAATATCCTCTACAGGGCAGCCATCTAGCGATAGCGTGCAACGCCTGCCATCAGAAAGAGTTGCTGACGGGTAACGTCGAGACGATCAAATTCAAATTT
>DOTU01000048.1:12013-12502 GCA_003520965.1 Candidatus Zixiibacteriota bacterium | reverse complement strand
TCCAAAGCTGGCGCCAGATAAGCTATGATCATTCGCAAACCAAATTTCCGCTCGAAGGCAAGCATAAGACTATAGCTTGCCGCGCCTGTCACGGTAAAGATGAGAAAGAGATGAAGTTCGTCTCGTTACCGCTAAATTGCAGTGAATGCCACGAGGATATCCATCGCGGCCAGTTCGTATTGGAGAGCCACCCCAAAACCGAGTGCAGCCGTTGCCATACGTCGGCAGATTGGAAACCGGAGAAATTCGCTCATAATCGTGATACAGCCTTCAAGCTTGATGGGGCCCATCTTAAAGTAGCCTGCACTGGATGCCATAAACAAACCGTTGACAGTGGCAAGCCATATATTAAATTTAAGCCGCTTGATACCGCTTGCAATTCATGTCACTCAGACAAGAGTATTCAAGGAGGCAAATCATGAAAGCCCTGCTCATTTCCATAATAGCGTTACTTACGCTTGCCCCGGCAGCATTGGGCCAAGCGAAAAA
>DOTU01000048.1:10879-11758 GCA_003520965.1 Candidatus Zixiibacteriota bacterium | reverse complement strand
AATCCGCATGGAGATATTTCATGGGAATGTTTTGATTGCCATAACACGGAATCATGGAATGTTATCAAGCCTGAGATTGCATTTAAGCACGAGAAGACCGGATTCCCGCTGATCGGGCAACATGCCAAGGTTGCCTGCCTGAGTTGCCATAAGAATCTGGCCTTTTCGCATATAGCATCGGCCTGTGTAGACTGCCATACAGATATACATCGCGGGCAGTTCGGTAACGATTGCCAGTCATGTCACTCACCGCAAAACTGGGAGAGCAAGCACGATGTTTTCGAATTGCATTCCTCAAAAGGTTTTCCGCTTGTAGGCTTACATTCGATCGCCGATTGCAACGCTTGTCATATCAACCAGCAGAAGAATGAATTTGCCATGACTCCCGTGCAATGCCGCGGCTGTCATGAAAGCAATTTCAAAACAGCGACAGATCCGAATCATACCCTCGCCGGATTTAGCGCCGATTGCCAGTCGTGTCACCAGCCGGTAGCAGCAAACTGGAACAACTCGACATACCAGCATCCGGCTGCTTTTGCTTTGCATGGGGCGCATGCTAAAATCGATTGTGCGTCATGCCATGCCACCCAATTTGCGGGATTATCGAATCAATGTGTAAGCTGCCATGAGAATGATTTCAACGCCACCACCAATCCGGCCCACCTGACATTCGGATTCCCGACAACTTGCGAAACCTGCCATGATGATGTCTCCTGGAATCGGGCGCAGTTTGATCACTTGCAAGCCAGCAATTTTGAGCTGCGGGGAGCGCATATTAATATTCAGTGTATCGCCTGCCATATTGATAACCAAATACATGATCTTCCAACAAATTGCTATGGATGCCATCAAAACGCATACATGCAAGCCACCAATCCC
>DOTU01000048.1:995-10603 GCA_003520965.1 Candidatus Zixiibacteriota bacterium | reverse complement strand
GGGGAATTTCCCGCAAGATTGTCTGCAATGTCATAATGAAAGCGCATGGCAGCCGGCTACGTTTGATCATGCCAATACGCAATTCCCATTGACAGGGGCACATTCTACTATACAATGTATTGCCTGCCACAGCGCCGGGTACCAAAATACTCCAACAGATTGTTTTTCGTGCCATGCCAGCGATTACAACGGCGCTACCAATCCCAATCACGCCAGCAACAATTTTGATCATGTCTGTACGCAGTGTCATACGACAGCTGCCTGGCAACCGGCTTCGTTTGACCATGCTAATACGCAATTCCCGTTGACCGGGGCGCATACTACGGTGCAGTGTATCGCTTGTCACAGCTCGGGATATCAAAATACGCCTGTGGAATGCTATTCATGCCATCAGAATGATTACAATAATGTAACCGACCCTAATCATGTCACCAATAATTTCGATCATAGCTGTACGCAGTGTCATACGACAACTGCCTGGCAACCGGCCAGTTTTAATCACGCCAATACCCAATTCCCATTAACGGGTGTTCATACTACGGTGCAGTGTATCGCCTGCCACAGCTCGGGATATCAGAATACTCCAACAGATTGTTTCTCGTGTCATGCCGGCGATTACAACGGAGCAAACGATCCTAATCACACCCAAAACAATTTTAGTCATGATTGCACCCAATGCCACAGCACCAGCGGCTGGTCGCCATCGACATTCAACCACAATAGTACTCAGTTTCCGCTAACCGGAGCCCATACGAGCTTAAATTGTATCGCCTGTCATGCCGGTGGATATCAGAATACACCTACCGACTGCTATTCCTGCCATGAATCAGATTATAATGGTGCGGAGGGACATAGACAAAATAATTTCCCGCACGATTGCACGCAGTGCCATAATACGTCGGGATGGGATAACGGGGTATTTAACCATAACAATACGCAATTCCCTCTCGATGGCGCTCACCTGACTATCCAATGTATCGATTGCCATTCATCGGGATACCAAAGCCTGCCAACCGATTGTTACTCCTGTCACTCCAGTAATTATAATGGGGTTGTCGATCCTAACCATATTCAGGATAATTTCAGTCAGCTTTGCGGCCAATGCCACACGACTGCCGCCTGGAGTCCGGCGAATTTCGATCATTCACAATCGCAGTTCCCATTGACCGGCGCTCATATATCTCAGCCGTGCGTCTCCTGCCATGCATCGGGGTTCGATAATACTCCAAACGACTGCTATTCATGCCATACCTCGGATTATCAGAATGTCTCCGATCCCAACCATGTCGCTAATAATTTCGATCATATCTGTACCCAGTGCCATACAACAACCGCCTGGAGTCCGGCGACATTTAATCATAACAATACACAATTTCCATTGACCGGAGCGCATGTTTCGTTGCAATGCTTAGCTTGCCATGCCAACGGATATGAGAATACGCCGATTGAATGCTACGCCTGTCATGTTACTGACTACCAGAATGTCTCTGATCCCAACCATGTGAATGATAATTTCGATCATGTCTGTACGCAATGTCACACAACTGCCGCCTGGAGTCCGGCGACATTTAATCATAACAATACGCAATTCCCGCTGACCGGAGCGCACATATCGCTGTCCTGTCTCGCCTGCCACGCCAACGGGTATGACAACACTCCATCTGATTGCTATTCATGCCACCAATCAGATTACAATGGCGCCGAAGGACACAGGCAAAACAATTATCCACATGATTGCACACAGTGCCATAATACATCAAGGTGGGATAATGAGGTTTATTAACCATAACAATGCGCAATTTCCTCTCGATGGCGCTCACCAGACTATTCAATGTATTGAATGCCCTTCATCGGGATATCAAATTATACCGACCGATTGTTACTCCTGTCACCCCAGAGGGCGAGGAGGAGAATAAATGAAAATTTGGAGCCTGCTTTTCACGGTTCTTATTTTCTCATCCGCGAGCGCAACTGATAGGGGCTATAGTATAAAATATATCTCCGGCGAAAGTGTCTATCTCGACGCCGGTACTAACGATAGCCTTGTTATCGGGGATCGCCTTAGGATTGTGACCGGAGATAGTATTTCTGCGGAGCTCGAAATTGTATTTGTGGCCGATAATTCGTCATCGTGCAAGATTCTCTCGCAGACAATTCCGCCAAAAGTCGGCGATAAGGCGATCATAAGTACAGCAGCCCCAAGGCAAATGCAAGAGACTGCGAATCCACCTGCAGAAACCAGCGCGGTGGCAGTAATCGTTCCCCCGGTAGCATCCACCGCTCCTGCTAAGTCATCAAAAACTCGTCTCGATGGCAGCGTATCATTTCAGTTATACAGATGGGATGACCTGAAAAGTTCCAATCTCGACTTTACACAGCCAGGTATTCGTTTCAACCTAAAAGCCCGACAGATTTACGGATCCAACTTCTCGCTCTTTGCAAGGACAACATCACGGCACAACCAACGCACCCGCAGCTATAACAGGGATGTCCCCAAAAGCGACTGGCGTAATCGTATTTATCAACTGGCAGTTGTTTACGCCGATGACAAGGCGCCGTTCTACTTTGAATTGGGACGGATCATCTTTAATAATCTCAGCGGCGTGGGATATATCGATGGCATACTCGTGCAGAAAAGCCTTTCCGCGAAATTCAATATCGGCGGGTTTGGCGGCACTCAACCCGAATGGCAATACTCCGATTTTCAAACATCGATTCAAAAATACGGCGTATATCTCGGCTATGCGAACGGAGATTTAAAGAAATATCGTCTGGAATCTACTCTCGCCCTGACAGGCGAGTATCACGGTTCAACAGTAAGCCGCGAATTTGTTTTCCTTAGAAATACACTGAATCTCTCAAACCGTTGGAATTTCTTCCAGAGTTCTGAAGTAGATATCAATCGTGGATGGCGCAAAGAAAAAAGCGGCAAAAGCCTATCTATCACAAATTTATTTGTTTTCGGGCGCGGACGATTAGGAAAGTATCTATCTGCCGGTTTGAGCATTGATAATCGCAAAAATTACTGGACTTACGAATTAAAATCGCTGGCCGATAGCCTGTTCGATGATATCCTCCGTCGGGGATTACGCGTTGATCTTTCCATAAAACCGGGCAAGGGATATTTTATCTCTCCCAATTTCGGATATAACAAACGTTCCGGAGATGGAAGAGCGACGATTTCGTATGGCATCAGCATGAATAAATCGAATTTTATCTCATCAAGTCAGTATGCCAATCTGCAGTTCTCCGGATTTACCGGGCCCTTCACCGATGGTTATAATTACTCGTTTCGCCTGGGACGGTATTTCCGCAGTAATATGTTGTCGTTGGGATATGGCGCTTATATCTATCAATTCAATTCCGGCGGCAATCACAATAATCAATGGATTCAGGCCAGCGGGCAGTTCAATCTGATTTCTAATGTTTACATATCGACAACCTATGAATACGACTCCGGCGATGACATCAAAGGGCATCGTATATACGGCGAATTGGGTTATAGATTCTGATATGGAATCGTTGATAATCTGGATCATAACCGGTGTCCTGGTAATCGCAGTAGTAACACCATACTACATAAAGTTTCGCAAGCGCCAGAAAACAGATTTAGAACGCCGTCAGGAAGCGGTGGGATTAGGCTTGCATAAACCGCGCGGCCAATATCCGTTGATCGATATGGCGCTATGTATCGGATGCGGCTCTTGTGTCGAGGCTTGCCCCGAGGAGGATGTGCTTGGCATTGTATTCGGACGAGCCACAATTATCAATGGTCAACGATGTGTCGGTCACGGTTACTGCGAACAGGTTTGCCCGGTCGGGGCCTTGAAAGTGGGATTAGGTGACATTAAAACGCGCGCCGATATCCCGATTACAGATGAAAATTTCCAGACAAACGTCCCAGGCATATATATCGCCGGTGAACTGGGTGGATTGTCGCTTATTAAGAATGCCATCGAACAGGGGCAGACGGTCATGGCCCATATCGCCAATGGATCGCGTCGTTCCCGAAGTAATGAGATATACGATGTCATCATAATCGGCGCCGGGCCTGCGGGCCTTAGCTCCTCGCTATCAGCCAAAAAGCAGAAACTGAATTACCTGACATTCGACCGCCAGGACCCCGGCGGTACTATTTTGCAATATCCCCGTCAGAAACTGGTTATGACCCAGCCGATTGAAATCCCATTTTATGGTTGGCTAAAGAAAGAGGAATATTCTAAAGAGTTTCTGCTCCAAATCTGGCAGGAGATTATCAGACAGAACCAGCTTAATATTCACAGCTGCGAGAAAGTTGATAAAGTGGTGCCATCAGGTGAGACTTTCGAAGTTATTACCCCTAATGCCGCCTATCGCGCCACAAATATTGTATTGGCTATGGGACGGCGCGGCGCTCCCCGCAAATTAGGCGTTAAAGGCGAAGATCTATCTAAATCGCTCTATCAGCTTATCGATGCCAATTCATATCAGCACAAAGATCTGCTCATAGTCGGCGGCGGCGATAGCGCGGTCGAGGCGGCTATTGGCCTGGGACGGCAGAAGGGCAACCAGGTTTCTATTTCTTATCGTCAAACCAAATTTGCGCGCGTGAAGAAGAAAAACGAAGAACGGATTCACGAATTGATAAAAGAGAAGAAGGTTCGTCCGATTTTTAACTCCAACCTTCTCGAAATTAAAGAGAAGACTGCCGTACTGAAAATTGGGGATGATGTAACCGAGATTCCCAATGATTATGTCTTTATATTCGCGGGTGGAGAACCGCCGTTCAAGATGCTGCAGGAGGTAGGTATCGTATTCGGCGGTGAGGCCAAACCCGTAACACCCAGCGCCATTCCATGATTCATCCATAGCGCAATCGGCTCTCGAATTCGAAGCTCACATATTAATAATGGGTCGCGTTTTCGGCGTTACTGTTGTAAGTCTATAACCTGTATAACAAAAATGGGCTGAATTCCCCACCGCCTACGGGCAAATTGGGGAATCCCAAATTGTCGAACAGCACCGCATCCGCTTAAAGCAGTAATACAATATTTTCGTATAGCAGCCTGATAAATAGATATATGTCAATCGGCAATTTGAATGTATAGGTAAATAGCTTACCTATATAAACGATATCGCATAAAATCCCGACTGCTCATTTTCAGTTTTCCAGCACCTGTCAAACCGAACCTTATTTTATCTGGCCCATGGAGTTATATAGCGGGAAGAACGTGGAAAGAAGTATTACCGCCGATATTCCTCCAAAAGTCACTAAAATCAACGGCTCCAGAATGGTCAGAATCTTTTTGGTCGTTCTCTCAACGTCCTTCTCAAAAAACTTGGTGATTAAAACAAGCTGCCCCGCCACGCCTCCGGTTTGCTCTCCCAGGGCAATCATGACGACCATAAAGCCGGGGAAAGGCAGGCCTTTCATGGAATCGGCAAGATTTTCACCTCGTCGAATCCTCTCTTGCATGGTCTCAATGGAGACGACAATGCTCTTATTGCCTATGGTTCCTTTAATCAAATCCAACGAGGCCAACAAGGTCATACCGGATTGAAGCAACAGGGACAGATAATGTGTGAAGTTAATCAAAATTGCTTTCTGAATGATCGCACCGAAAAGCGGGAACCTAAGCTTCATATAACTCATCGTATAGGCGCCACTTTCAGTTCTTCGATAGATCAATACGCCGATAACGCCCAGAACCAGCATAACTCCTATGAGAATAGCATTGCCTTTGAGGGTGCTGACGACGAACCATACAACTCTGGTATAGATCGGGAGCGGCGCCCCCATTTCCAAAACCAAAGCCATCATTTTTGGCATTAGATAAAAAGCGTAAAAGCAACTCACCGCAGTCATCACCACCATAATCAACATTGGATACATTAGGGCTTGTTGCAACTCGGCCTGCAATTTATCCTGTTTCTCCAGGGTCTCCGCCAACTGCTCTAAAATCTCAGTCAGGGTACCTCCGGATTCTCCTGCTTTTACTGCTCCGAGGTAAAACGGGGGAAACACTTTCGGGTGGGAGGCTATGGCCTCGGAGAAACTTCCCGTCGTTTCGATTTTTTTACAGACGTCTTCGATCACTGCGCGGAACTTAGGATTTTTCTCATGTTCTGAAATGGTTTGAAGAGCCTTAAGCAAAGGAAGCCCAGCGACAAACATCATATGCAATTGGATGGTGAAAGACATTATATCTTTCTTTGTTACTTTTGCTCCCCTGCCCCCACCTTTAGCACCCGCCTTGGCTTGCACCGATATGGGATAAAACCCCATCTCTCGAATTTGGACTTCCGCCTCCTCTAAGGTTCTGGCGGGGAGAGTACCTTTTATTCGCTTGTTGCCGGCATCCACTGCCTGATAAGTATATTGAGTCATTAGCCTACCACCCTCTTTACCTCTTCTATAGTTGTCACGCCAGCTATGACTTTTTCAATTCCGTCCTCTAGCATGGTTTTCATTTTGGACGCTCTTTCAATCTCTGTTGGTAAAGCTTTCTGTAGAATTAGCTGATTGACAGTTTCGTTTACTTCCAGCACCTCGTATATCCCTATCCTGGCTCGGTAGCCGGTATGTTTGCATTTTTCACAACCTCTTCCCCGATGAAAGACCGGGTTTTTTAATTCCTTGAATTGAGGATAAAAGCTGAGTTCCTCCTCAGTTGGCGTATAAGGCTCTTTGCATTTGCCGCAGATTCTTCGGGCTAATCTTTGAGCAATCACCGCCAGAAGGGAGGTGGATATTACAAACGGTTCAATGTCCATATCCAGAAGTCGTGTCACCGCTGAAGAAGCGGAATTTGCATGCAAGGTGGTAAAGACCAAGTGTCCGGTCATGGAAGCTCGAAACGCCATTTCCGCGGTTTCCTCATCTCTCATCTCGCCCAGTAGGATGATGTCGGGATCGTGCCTCAAGATGGAGCGAAGACCTTTAGCAAAAGTATATCCGGCCTTTTCATTAGTAGGAGACTGTTTGCTCATGGGAATCTGATATTCCACCGGGTCCTCAAGAGTGATCAGGTTCTTCTCCAGAAGATTCAAAGTCTTTAATGCTGCAAAAAGGGTAGTCGATTTTCCAGAACCCGTTGGTCCGGTGATCACAACCATCCCGTATGGCTTATTAACCATTTTTGTGAGTTTCTCATAATTATCTCCCCAGTAACCTAAGTCCTGCAGACTCATCAGGAAACGGGGTTTGGTAAGAAGTCGCATGACCACGCTTTCGCCATAGAAGATAGGCATGGTGGAGACGCGCACATCGATTTCCTGGGTGTTGTTTTTGAAACGAAAACTTCCATCCTGCGGAATCCTGGTCTCGGTAATGTCCAGATCGGACATTATCTTGATTCTGCTAACCACGGTGCGGTAAATCTTTTTGGGCAAAATAAAGGCCGTTTGAAGCACGCCGTCTATACGATAACGTACCCGCCCTACGCTTTCATCCACCTCGAGATGAATATCCGTAGTTCTTTCCTTCAGTGCATAGGCAATCAACGAATCCACCAACTTGATCAAAGGAGGGGTCTCCTCCGCAACCTCTTTTAAGCTCAAAGCCTGGTTTAGGCTATCCTCGATCGCCTTCTCCGGCGAGACCGCCATTCCATAAAATTCGTCCACGTAACTTAGAATCGTCTCTTCGTCCGCGATTTTTGGCTCGATGTTTAGCTTTGTAATCTTGCGTAGTCGGTCGATGGCGTTGATATCGTTAGGATTTGTCATGGCGACGGTGAGCGTCCCATCATTTATCTCCACCGGTATCAGTTTGCATGATCTTGCCACTTCCTCGGGGACAAGCTTAACCGCTTCGCTATCTATTATCACTTTGGAGAAATCTATAAAACCAGTTTCAGTTTGCTGGCCAACAAATTCCAACACTTCCTCATGGTTAATGAAACCTAATCGCTCCAATATTTCGCCAAACTTGGCGCCGGTTCGGTTCTTTTCCCTTTTCGCTAACTCATACTGGCTTTTGGTGATTCTGCCAGTATCTATAAGCATTTCTCCTAAACTCTGATTCATTTTTCACCTAATTGTAAAAGCAGAAAATTCAATCGTTTACGCACAGCCAACTCCAACTCATCATCCTTTTCAATATTACCGGTTAAGTACAACTGATAGTACTTTACGGCCTTAACCTTGTCGCCGGAGAGGTCTAGTGTTCTAGCGAGGTTATAAATTGCCGAAGGATCATTGATGTCAATGCTGTGAGCCTGTCCGTAAAATTCCACGGCTTTTTTCATCTCTCCCTTTTCCTCATATATAGATGCCAGTAGCAGGTAGGCCTCGAGGTGGAGTGGATTTATGTTCAGAAGTTGCTGTATTTTGTCCTGAGCATCCGGGTATTGTCCTAACTTGTAGGAAATCAGCCCCAGATTAAAGAGTATCTGCTGATCTTGTGGATTTTGAGCATATAGAGGAGCTAATAGAGCCCTCGATTCTTCAAATCTACCGGTTTGCATAAGTACCGAGGCTAATTTGATCCGTGCCTGTTGATGATCCGGATTAAACACCAACGCCTTTTTATAAAAAGCGATTGCTTGATCGAGTTTTCGTTTCTGTTGATACGAGACCGCTTTATCGTAATATACTTGCGCCCGGGAATCCGATTTTTCCGCAACCTTCAATACCTTCCGGAAATACTCCCTTTTTGAATCCAATTCGGGCACTGATGCCAGCTCTTTGGAAGGAGTATTTTCGGCAATAGGTTGTTGCCTTTTGAGTGAGTCATTTTTTGCCCAGATTCCTGTCGTCGGCGATTCATTTTCTGTTTTTAAACCCAAGGATGGAATTGAGGATTCAATCACTCCTTTGGCTTCCTGGCTTACCCTTCGAGGGATATCTACAACGGATTCTTCCTTAACTGGACTATTGTTTTCTTTCTTATCGTTTACGAGTTTGGCCTCTTTTGTTTCTTTGGCCTCTTCATTATTTTGATATCCTTTTTGAGCCTCGTTTTTTTTAGTTTCTTTAGCCACCTTATTTTCGATAATGGTTTTTTGAAGAGCTATGGTTGAATCTTTTTGCCCTTGTTCCACTACTGTCATATTTATACCAGCATTGGTTGAATCTACTGGCTGAGCCTGAGCTTTCTGTGTTTCAGGAATTAGTTTGGTTGGCTTTACCCTGGCAATAGCCGGGCGAGGTGTTGGCTTGGACGGAGTCTCGGAACTTGGTCTTATAACGAAGAAATATCCGGCTCCCAAGCCGATAAGTAAAACCACGATACCTAGAAGGAAAAAGAGGTTTCTTTTTTTCTTTGGGTTTGCTTGCGCCGGCGTTGGTACGGGAGCACTTTCAACCTGCTCGCTTTCAACCTCAGCTATGGTATTAGTATTCCGAATCAAGTATGCTTCTCCGTGGTTGAGGTTGGACTTGATTTACAGGGAACTGCATTTCGGAGATCAACGAACGAATGGGAGCTTACCCGTTCAGGCGAATGTATGATCAATTTCATTTTAACGTTCACTTATTTCAGATTTGGTTATCCTGGGAGTTAGAAATATCACCAACTCGCTTCTTTGCTCCAACTTCTGCGTCCTCTTAAAAAAGTAACCTATAATCGGAATATCGCCCAGTATGGGAACCTTGTCTTCTGAATTGGTTTTCTTGGAGGTAATCAA
>DOTU01000048.1:0-623 GCA_003520965.1 Candidatus Zixiibacteriota bacterium | reverse complement strand
TTGGCGTCGGTGACGATGGGCAGAACCTGCATAGTGACATGATCATCCGCTGAAATGTATGGCGTCACCCCCATGGTTAGCCCTAACATGACGGTTTTCTGAGTGGGATAGATGACCGCCTGACCCACCTCCGACCCGGCTGCAACGCCGGTCAGTTCCCAGTAAGTGAGCACTTTTCCCATGTTGATCAACGCCGTCTGCCCGTTCATCACACTAAGCCTTGGCTTAGATAGAACATTGACATCTCCGAATTTGCCCAGAACGTCCAAAACCACGTCGGAGCTGTGTTCGGAGGCGGTGAATTGGAGCACCGATCCGGGTAAACCTAAATTTTGACTGCCGACAAAGTTGACATTCTTTTTTCCAATTAAAACGGATTGAACCGTTGACCAATCTATGCCCCAGGATTGACCTTGCTCCAAAGTCACTTCAACGACTTCGGCTTCAATCAACACCTGTCTGTTCAAAGATTCTTTCAGTGTCTGGATAAAACCATCTACCAGGATTAGATTCTTTTTGTGATCGGTAACCGTTACGATTCCTGCCAGCCGATTGATTGAATATTTACCATCCGAGGATAAGAAATTTTTAATTCCATCTTCAGCTTGTTTCCAAAGATCCAC
>DOTU01000195.1:11123-12615 GCA_003520965.1 Candidatus Zixiibacteriota bacterium | reverse complement strand
TATCATTTTCATCTAGCTGAGGATGAGATCGATCAGAAAATATCGCTTGAGAAATATGGCCAGCGAGCTGTACATCGTTTTGCGAAATATGGCTTATTAAGTGAACGAAGCCTGGCTGTGCATGGCGTGCATCTTAACCAAAGCGAGATTGGGCTTCTGCGCTCATCGAAAACCAATCTCGCTCTGTGCGCCCGTTCCAATCAGAATAACGCCGTTGGATTTGCCCCTTGGTGGGATTATGAAAATCTATCAATTGGCTTGGGCACCGATGGTATCGGATCCGATATGCTTCAAGAGGCCAAATCGAGCCTCTATCTGTCGCGCCATGAGAAAATAGATCCGGACTTCGGTTTTGGACAGATAGGGGAGATGATGCTTCGAAATAATCCCGCGATTTTCGAGAAGCTCACCGGAATGAAGGTTGGCCGTATTGCTCCGGGATACCCTGCCGACTTGGTTCTCTGGCGTTATAACTCCCCCACGCCAATTAGCGGTGATAATATTATTGGGCATTATTTATATGGTCTTTGCGATCTAGCCGCTGATTCCGTTTGGATTGATGGGACGAAAATCTTATCGAATCGCAAATTTGTAAAATTCGATTATGATAATATGCTAATTGAAGCCAGAAAATTGGCTCAATCTCTATGGGAGAGAATTTGAAGTATAAACTTAGATGTATCAAGTGCGGACATGAATTCGCAGAAGATTCCAATCCATTTACATGCCCCGATTGCGGTCCTTTCCAGGGAACTCTGGATGTTATTTATCCTTTAGAAACTCTCAAGAGCAAATATAAAGGACTGCAATTCTTGCATCGCTGTAAACCGGTATTTGAATCACTTGAAGATATTTTTCCTTTTAAATCCAGAGCTGATTTACCTCCGATTCCAGTTGGGCAAACTCCACAATTCAAATCCGATAAGTTGGCCAAGATCGCCGGCCTGTCGGAGTTATGGATTAAAGATGATGGCCGAAACCCGTCGGCCTCATTCAAAGACCGTGCTTCTGCGGTGGCAATTGCCATGGCTAATGAGGCAGGGGCCAACGTGATCGCAGCTGCATCCACCGGTAACGCGGCGTCATCCCTGGCCACCCTCGCGGCTTCCACCTCACTTACGACTGTCGTTTTCGTTCCTCGTAATGCGCCTCGACCTAAGATGATTCAAATCGCTATACATGGGGCACACATTATAAAACTCGATTGCGATTACGATCATGCCTTCGATTTCTGTCAGGAGGCCTGCCAAAAAATTGGTTGGTACAATCGCAATACTGCGGTCAATCCATTCACTGGCGAGGGAAAGAAAAGTGCCGCTTTGGAGATCGCCCGCGATCTCGGACGCGTACCCGATTCCGTGATCTGCCCGGTAGGTGACGGTTGCATTATCGGTAGCCTCTATAAAGGCTTTTCCGATTTACTCGGTTTGGGCTTGATTGACAAACTGCCTCGGCTCTATGGTATTCAAGCCATAGGCGCCAGCCCGCTTGT
>DOTU01000195.1:6264-10802 GCA_003520965.1 Candidatus Zixiibacteriota bacterium | reverse complement strand
TCGGTTGGCTATCCTCGCGACGCCGCTAAGGCGCTCAGAGCAGTGAGAACAACAGGCGGAGCGATGCTGGCCGTAACCGAAGAAGAGATACTCTTAGCGCAAAGGATACTTGCTCAAAACGGCGGTATCTTCGTTGAACCAGCGGCCGCTGCCTCATATGCCGGATTACTAAAACTAACCGAATCGGGCCAAATCGATAAAGATGAGACGACCGTTGTCCTTCTCACCGGCCACGGCCTAAAAGATATCGAAGCCGCCGCCACCAATATCGACACTGATATAGAGCTGATCAGCCCCGATATCGATTCTATCGAGCGAAAGATAAGAAAGATTTTCAAATAGGAGAAACTACAATGGCAGTTAAATGGGATAGTAACAAAAAAATCGCCAAAAGCATTTTCGATACAATTGGCAGAACACCTCTGATCAAACTTAATAAGATTCCCCGAGAAATGGGTGTCACCTGCGAAATACTGGGCAAGCTCGAATATTTCTCGCCATCGGGAAGCCTGAAAGATCGCATCTATCTAAATATGTTCAACCTTGCCGAAAAACGCGGCGAGCTTCGGCCCGGTATGACCGTTCTGGAATGTTCCACCGGTAATGCCGGTATCGGCTGCTCGTTTGTGGCGGCGGTAAAGGGGTATCCCTGTATCATCGTTATGCCGGAGGGGATGTCCGAGGAGCGCAAAATGCTTGATATCGCCTACGGCACCAAAATGGTTTATACTCCGGGCGGTGAGAGCGATGTCGATCTGGCGCTTCAGAAACTCGAAGAGATACGATCTCAAAATCCCAAAAAATATTGGGTCCCGGCGCAGTTCGATAACGCCGACAATGTCGCAGCACATTACAAAACCACCGGCCCGGAGATATGGGAGCAGACCGGCGGACGATTCGACGCCTTTATCGCTACGCAGGGGACAGGAGGCACGCTGACGGGTGTCGGAAAATATTTCCGCAAGCAAAAGGGGAAAGCGAAACTATATGCGGTCGAACCGGCCGAATGCCCGTTGCTCTCCAAACGCTCCTGGGGTCCGCATGGTATCGAGGGTATTGGCGACGGTTTCGTGCCGATCAATCTCGATGTTTCCCTTCTGCATGGCATTATTACCACAACTACCGCTGAGGCCCTGGAAATCGCCAAGAAAATGGCCAGTAAAGAAGGAATTTTCTGTGGTATTTCATCCGGGTCCAATATCGCCGCTGCGATCAAGCTGGCTAAGAAACATCCGGAGCTCAAGCGCATTGTTACCATGATTAACGATACCGGTCAGAGATATTTCTCAACCCCGCTCTGTGGTGTCGAAAAGCATGTCGAAATCCCCGAACGTGAACATCCGATGGACGAGCGCACCCGGATTGAACTCGATAAATATCAGCCGCGCTGGGAGATTATAGAATAATCTATTTGTGACTTTTTTGTAGCCGGGGGGCACTGCGGCCTATGGTATTATTATTTAAAATGTTGCGTCAGGTCTTAGGTTTCCGAGACCTGACGCATTTCTCTAGTCAAGAAAATCCGTCAGGTCTCGTCCCAAGGACTAAGACCTGACGGAACATCATACTATTTAATAACCGCCCGCTTTCGTTTCGCCGCAATAATCTCGGCCGCAATCGCCACGGCGATCTCATACGGCCCCTCAGCGCCGATATCAAGCCCAATCGGACTATGGACCTTTTCGAGTTTCGCTTTCTCAACCCCGGATTCTTCCAAAATGGCAAATGTTTTAGAAATCTTCGTTCTCGACCCAATCATCCCGATATAGGCGCAGTCCCGGTTTATCACCATGGCCAGGACCTCTCGATCGCATCTGTGTCCGTGAGTGACAATCACGACATAACTGTTTTTATCGACCTCCGGAAAATTGAGATTGAATTCCGCGTCAGTCAGGATCGTTTCCACAGGTTTTTGGTATTGGGCCAATATTTCGGCTCTATCGTCGGTAACGACAATTCTGAAACTGAGTCCCAGAGCGATTTTGGCCAGATCGCGCCCGATATGCCCGCCCCCGAAAATATACAAAGTGTCTGGACGGGAGAACCGTTCGAGAAAGACTTCAGCTTTGCCTCCGCAAAACATACCGGTAGCATCAGGGCCGCTCTCTTCAAGGAGATAGTTCTTTAATATAAAGGATGATTCACTGCCAAATAGCGCCAGGCTATCATCGATAACCATTTTTTCGAAATTCCCACCGCCGATTGTCCCCGAAATTGTGCCGTCCGGGAAGACAATCATCTTGGCGCCAACATCGCGCGGCACGGAACCTGCGGTCTTGATAAGTGTTGCCAGCACAAACGGTCTGCCGCTATCAAGGTGCTCAGCTATTTCCCTGAAAATTTCCATAATCTTACCTCGATTAGATAACTTAAACTATTCAAGTAAAGTTGCTATTATTAATAAATCCAAATCAGGCTAATTAACAAGTGCTATCTTATTGGGAGTAGTATAATTTTCGCTTTCGAAATAGCCTTGATCTTGCCATATTATAATTATGAAAAAACCGAAACGCCGAATTCCTTTACCTAAGAAGATAGAGAAAGTCCATAGCGATAAGGCTATCTATTCGCGTAAGAAAAAGCATACTAAAAACGAAAATAGCGGCCTATAGAATCTTTTGGGGCAGGGAAAGATACGAATCTTTTAATCTGCTACTCCTCCGGCCACGGGCCCGCTAGCGCGTTATCGGGGATCGCCTGCCGAAGCTCCCGAATCATCCGCTTATAATGAGTCCCTTTCCAGTAATGCCGTCCGCATGACGGGCACTTGCGAATCACGTCTTGCGTTTTCAGGATATAGGGAAAGATATGATTTCCGGCTTGAGCCTTATCCACTGGGGCCGTGATTTCATTGCACCGCGAGCATCTTTGAAATAGAAGCATAGGCTCAATAATCAGGTTGAGCGACTTTATTACCTCTGTCAGTTGCGTCAGCGGCTTATCATCCTCCAAAACCAGGATACCGTAAGGATGAGTGTAGTCAAGCAGATGATGATCGCGGGTCAGCAGGCATCGTTTCTCGGTCGCGGCTAACCTGAGTAGTTCAGGATCAGAAATTGGCTCCTGGAATGAGGTATCGAACCCCAAAATTCGAAGGCACCGGGCCAATTTGCCGAGATTATCATCGCAGATAAAGCGCATGGGGAAAATCTATCGCCTAGGCGTACGAGATACAAGCTTTTTGCGTGGATTTAACGCCAATTTTTGCTTGACTATAAACCAAATCCGCCTATTATTACGTTCTGCCTTAAAAAAGGCCGGGGGTGTAGCTCAGTGGTAGAGCATCTGCCTTTTAAGCAGGTGGTCGAAGGTTCAATCCCTTCCACCCTCACAAAATATTCGAATGCGCCTTTAGCTCAGTTGGTAGAGCAGCTGACTCTTAATCAGCGGGTCGGAGGTTCGAGCCCTCCAAGGCGCATTTTATATTTGTACTTCTTATCTTCTCTGCCAAATCTGCTCAGGAAGATCAGGATTAATCAGGATTTTCTCTATCCGAAGATTTATATCCCAATCATGGTCCAGCATAAAAATCTTAGCAGAGGATGGATAATACCCGCCGTCTCGAGTCTTTCGATTGCTATACGCCGCGGCCAGCATCGAGACTGGCTCGATCAGCAAAAATTGGTGGGTATCCGGGCCGGTTTGAGTGAGTATCTTCACATTTTCGAATATAAATTGATCGCTTGAATCAGCGGCCGAATGTAAAAAATACTGAGGAAAGGCGTATACGCCCAACAGAAACGGCGAGATATTTTCGATACCGAATTCATCGATTGAGACCACCTCACCCCGGTGAAGCGTTACCCAGCCTTCATCCTTGTTTGAGAGAAGATAAGCGCTATCGCCTGCAATTATCATCCTGAAAATATCGGTGCCCAACGGTCCTTCGACCAAAAACGACAGCGAATCCCGGCCGGCAAGGAAAAGCTGAAAACTTCCCGACTGCGCTATTTTGCCGCCCTCAAACGATATCTTCCCCTTTAGGGCCGCCGTTCTGGAGCTATCCAAAAAGGCTGAACCCGACGTAAACAACAACCGAGGATTTAACGGTTTATCTTCCGGCCGGAATCCGCAGGCCAGCAGCAGTGCGCATAAAGTTGCTCCTAAAAGAGCAACATGCTTACCAGCCCACAGACGCGCCAAGGAGGAATCCTCCCAAGACTCTTACGATCGGGTTGAATATTGTACTGAAAATATTAATTCTTGTGAAATAGCTTAAAAGTATCAATCCGAACAGGATCATCGGCCCCACCTGCTGCACCTGCTGAAGCTTAACATACATATCGGTTGAAACCAATCCTTCGAGAATATGAAAGCCATCCAACGGTGGCAGAGGAAAGAGGTTGAAAACCATAAGCACAATATTGAGCGTAACCGACATCATGATCATTTGCAGGAAGAACAATCCCCCATTGGTCGTAACCAGAAACGGAGCCAGAATCCGAAATACAGCCGCTGATATGATGGCCAGAATTAGATTTGAAACCGGTCCAGCCAGAGATATCCAGAGATTATCCTTTCGCGGATTCCTCAAATTG
>DOTU01000195.1:4714-6005 GCA_003520965.1 Candidatus Zixiibacteriota bacterium | reverse complement strand
AGGGATTGATCATTACCGGTTTCGCCCATCCAAAATGTACCGTCATAAGCATGATCAGGCCCAAAATATCAATATGCGGCAACGGATTTAAAGTAATTCGTCCCATGTCCCGCGCCGTTGGGTCACCAAACCTGTAGGCTATGTAGGCATGAGCGCTTTCATGAAACGATATGGCCAGCAGAAAGGGCGGTAAAAAGAGCAGCGCCTGAGTAATAAAGTCAGTCATTGTTTACGCGTATACTCCTCGAAGCAGGCTCACGTCAAGCACTCTCTTTATAGCCAGCATGAATGCGGCAATTCTCATATTGGTTTTGTTGGTCAGCGACGTTTGCAGGACATCGTTAAACGCCCTGACCATGATCGTCTCTAATCTTTGATTAACTTCTTCCTCGCTCCAGAAAAAGCCCATTCGATCCTGCACCCATTCAAAATAACTGACTGTCACGCCGCCCGAGTTGCAGAGGATATCGGGAATCAGGAATATACCGCGTGAATTGAGAATCTTATCAGCGTCGGCAGTAGTCGGTCCGTTGGCGCCTTCAGCAACAATGGCTGCCTTGACCTCATGTGCATTCTGGGCGGTAATGACATTTTCCAGCGCCGCTGGTACCAAAACATCGCATTCCATGTGCAGGATATTATCACAGCTGATTGGTGTGCCGCCTTCGAAACCAACCACCTTCTTGGTTTTCTTGACATGCTCGATTAATGCCGGGATATCAATACCGTTGGGATTGCATAGTCCACCGAAAACATCGCATACAGCAATGATCTTAGCGCCTTCCTTATGAAGCAGATCGGCTGTCACCGAACCAACATTCCCGAACCCCTGAATTACGCAGCGCGCGCCTTTCAGGCTTATTCCTTTATGCTTACATGCCTCACGGATAGAGAACATGATTCCTCTTCCCGTGGCTTCACGTCGGCCTTCCGAGCCGCCGAGTCCGATCGGCTTGCCGGTCACCACCGATGTTACCGTATGGCGGGCATGCATTGAGTAGGTATCCATTACCCAGGCCATGATTTGCGAGTCGGTGTTGACATCGGGCGCGGGCACGTCGATCTCCGGGCCGATCACATCCATCAAGTCGGCGGTGTAGCGACGGGTCATACGCTCAAGTTCGTTGGTCGACATCTTAGTGGGATCGCAAGCGATACCACCCTTGGCGCCTCCAAACGGGATATTGACCACTGCGCATTTCCAGGTCATCCAGGCCGCCAGGGCTGAAACTTCATCAAGATTCACATTAGGATGGTAGCGGATACCGCCCTTGGCTGGGCCGCGCGTTAT
>DOTU01000195.1:0-4369 GCA_003520965.1 Candidatus Zixiibacteriota bacterium | reverse complement strand
GGTTGTTTTAGTATCTCAAGCATAGCCGCATCGATATTGAGTTTGGCTGCGGCCTCGTCGAACTGCCGCATGGCGTTTTCAAGCGCTGAAAGTTGAATGTCTGTTGATGGATATGTTGCCACAAAGTCCTCCTATTAGTTTACGCTTAAATCAAAGCAAAATTGACAACGTTTGTCAATCTAATTTCCCGCGCTAAAACGACAGGGAAGGGGGTGGGGTTCCGAGGGACGGCAAATAATACTTGACAAATCAGGGTATTTTAAATTAAGGGATTCTCGCGAGCTTTGTTCCGCAAGATTTTCTTTTTGTAATTATTTGTTTGACGGGAGGTATTTGTGCGATCTCTTTGGATTTTATCTTTGGGGCTATTACTGGCGCTTGTTTCCGCCTCGGCCCGAATACTTAACGTGCCGGGCGAATATACCACCATACAAGCTGGAATAAATGCCAGCATAAATGGCGATACGGTCCTGGTAGCGCCGGGGGAATATACCGAGATTGATACCGTTCAGGATAAGAATATTCTCCTTACAAGCGCCCAAGGACCAGAATCTACGGTTTTGCACGGCTATTTTAATCTCTGGGGGGCAAGTATTGATTCTACGTGTATATTAAGGGGATTTGATATTAATGGAAATAATATAAATATTGGATCCGATCATTTAGTTTATATAAGATATGGGTCGCCTATTATTTCTGCAAATATTATTGAAGATAACAGTAGTGAGTCATGGGGTGCCGGAGTTAAGATAGATACGAGTATGGCAATAATAAGGAGTAATATCATCAGGGATAATTGGTCTTACACTCAAGGCGGTGGAATTGTATCGTTTGGTTACCCCGTAATAATTGAAGCAAATATTATTTCTGGAAATAGAGCAGGTTCATTACCCGAATTTGGGGATGAGGCAGGTATTTCTGCGCGAGGAATTATACGATATAACCTTATCACTAACAATGCCGCGATGAGAATGATTTATCACGCCAGAGCCGGCGGTATTTCAACTTCAGCTAATAGTTCTAAAGTTTATAATAATACCATTATAGGTAATGTTGCAGCAGGCGATGGCGGACATGGATACGGAGGCGGGGTATATATTTCATCTTACGGTCAAAATGGCACAGGTTTTATAAAGAATAATATAATTGCTTATAATCTGCATGGCAACGGCGTGTGGGGTGATATTGCGGATTCGGCATATTTAAATTGGGATTATAATTTAGTTTTCGGTAATGATAGCGCAAATTATGTAGGTTTTTTGCCCGGCCCTCATGATATACAAGCAGACCCCCTCTTTATTGACAGGTTCTCGGGAGATTACCATCTGCTATCTAACTCGCCTTGCATCGACACCGGTGATCCCTCCCTTCCCTTGGATCCCGATTCCACAAGATCAGATATTGGAGCCTACTTCTTTGACCAGTCGATGGGGATAGATGAGGATAGAACCCCACCAGGGCCCTATCAATTTACCCTCTCTCAGAATTATCCCAATCCATTTAATGCACAAACAATAATCTCCTATAATTTAGATAAAGAGGCTACAGTCAGTTTGCATATCTATTCAATAATGGGACATTTAATATTACCTCTTGTAAACAAAGAGGTTCAAAAAGAAGGAGCGCACAAATATACCTGGGAAGGGAGGGATTATAAGGGACAGATGGTATCAACCGGGATTTACTTCTATGAATTATACGTGAATGGAATCCGCGAATCAAAGGCCATGATATTAATGAAATAAAATGGCTTCAAGGGAGGTGTGGTTTTATGAGAAGTATTTTCATTGCTTTTGTAATTACCCTCCTCAGGGGGCCTGGTTTGTCGCCGGTGATGTCAATGGCTCTTGCTCCTTTACGGGTCTTGATATTACCTATATGGTCCGCTATTTCAAAGGTGGCCCAGCTCCCATCGCCTGTCCGGATTGTCCGCCGTCGGGTAGATAACAAGTTTATTTTTAATGCGGTCGGGTGAGGGCACCCGACCGCACCCATTATCTTGACAAACCCCCGCTATAGAACTTTATTCCGTCAATGAATCGTGATGATATTGACAAAGGATAAAGCATGTTCAATTTCAAAAACAAAGTTGTTCTGGTTACTGGCGGGTCCCGAGGCATAGGCGCCGCTACGGGCATTCTTTTTGCCGAACTTGGGGCTGATGTTGTAATCAGCTATCATAACGATAAAAATGCGGCTTACGAGGTCAAAGCCGCAATCGAGCGTCTGGGACGGCGATGCCAGGTGGTAATGGCTGATATCGGCAAACGAGTTGATTGTGAAAACCTGATCGAAACGACCATCAGAGAGTTTGGCCATCTCGATATCCTGATCAACAATGCCGGTATCTGGACCGAAGCCGCTATCGAGGAGATGGGCGACAAAGTTCTGGATGAAACGATCGATCTCAATATCAAGGGCTGCTTCTATACAACAACCGCCGCAGTGCCCCACATGAAAAGACAAAAATCCGGCAATATCATCTTTGTCTCCTCCACTGCTGGGCAAAGGGGAGAGGCGTTTCACTCCCACTACGCCGCCTCCAAAGGGGCGCTGATTTCGTTAACCAAATCCCTGGCGCCGGAGTTAGCGCCTTTGGGCATCCGGGTCAATTGCGTCGCTCCCGGTTGGGTCGATACCGATATGAGCCATGAGGCCCTGCAAAGTGCTGATGGCCCCAGATTCCTATCGCTGATTCCTCTTGGACGGCCCGCCACCGCCCGCGAGCTTGCCGGCCCGATCGTCTTTATGGCCTCCGCCTGGGCCAGCTTTATTACAGGAGAGATTCTCAACATCAACGGTGGCGCTGTGCTGGCGGGGTAATATCGTCATTGCGAGGAGTCCTTTGGACGACGAAGCAATCCCCCTGCACAAATCCGGGCTATCTAATCAAAAAATCATACGCTATAAATAGGGATTGCTTTGTCCCTATGAAGTGTCTGAACCCGTAACTTATTGTGGTATGTTTGTGGTTGACATAAGAAAGCCCAACCGATATTTTATTATGCTAATCCATACGCGCTATGGATTGTTGAATGTACCGAAATGGCGGCTTTTTAACGTAGGGATAAATGGACTTTTCGCAGGTTTTCGACCCCATCTCGAACCAGCTTGAGCGGTTCGAAACTCGATATAAAGAGATTCTCCAATCCGATTCTGTCATTATTCGCAGAATCACCGAGCATCTTATGGGGGCTTCTGGTAAACGCCTGCGCCCGGCCCTGCTCTATTTGACTTCGGGCAAAGATAATGATTCAGCCCTCTATGCTGCCCTGGCTGTTGAACTCATCCATACCGCCACCCTATTGCACGATGATGTCATCGACGAATCCTCCACTCGCCGCGGTATCGATACGGTAAATTATAAATGGAATAATCTAATCTCGGTTCTAATGGGCGATTACTTCTTCGCCAAAGCATTTGGGCTGCTGGTCAAGGCGGAAAAGCCCGATCTCATGACCTCCTTTGCCGCCACTACCGAACGGGTTTCAGTCGGAGAACTCAATCAGGCCTTTTACACCGGCAATTTCGATATCGATGAAGATATCTATTTGCAGATTATCGCCGATAAAACAGCCTCGCTTTTTGCCTGCTCCGCCGAGGCCGGCGCTATCTGCTCCGGTCAGGATCCGAAGACTTGCGATATGTTAAAAAGCTTCGGTGAAAATCTCGGACTGGCTTTCCAAATTACGGATGATCTGTTGGATCTTATAGGCGAAAGCACCAAGACCGGCAAATCGCTCGGCTCGGATATCCGCGAGGGATGGGTAACCTTGCCCCTCATATATGCTCTTCGCAACGGTAATGCTGAGCATAAAAAGCGCTTTCAGGGTATCCTGGGGGCCGATATCGCCCAATCCGATCTCGACGAGGTTGTTGGATTTGTTCGCAAAAATGGCGGAATTGAATATGCGGAACAAAAGGCCAAAGGATACGTTGAAAAAGCGATTGCGATTGTGAGAGGCCTTGACGGGCTTCCGACCAGGGGAGCCTTGGAAAACCTGGCTACTCTGGCAGCCGCCAGGGATAAGTAAAAATTTTAGTTATGAGGTTTTAGGTTGCCACTCGTATTGATAATGCTGAGTGGCGTTTTTTATTAGACAGTCATGGAAATCCAAATAGTTTCGCATCATATCTTCTGGTATATACTCTTAACGATCATCGCGGCGGCGGTTGCAATCATATCTTATCGCCAAACCTTTCCTCCGCTGGGGAAACTGCAACGGATTTCCCTGACAACACTTCGGGTCGCCATGGTGATTCTTCTGGGCATCTTTCTAATCGAACCTCTACTAAATTTTTACTCAGCCAAAACGATTAAGCCGCAGCTTGCCGTGCTGATGGATATCTCCAAAAGCATGGGAGTTAA
>DOTU01000135.1:2137-4770 GCA_003520965.1 Candidatus Zixiibacteriota bacterium | reverse complement strand
TTATCAGGGCCGCAGGGATAACTTGCTCGTTGGATTGTCGGATCGACTTGGATTGAATCTGATAGGTGAGCATGATGGCAAAAAGTATCAGAATCGTAACCGCGCCGACATAGATCAGAACCTGTACAGCCGCCAGAAATTCGGCGTTGAGCATGAGGTAAATACCGGCGACCATGAAGAAGGTCAAAACCAACGATAGTGCCGAGTGGAGGACGTTGCGAAGCGATACCACCATAATAGCTGAGATGACGATTATGGCGGCCAGAAGATAGAATAGTAGCAAGCTCAAGCTTTCTCCTCCGCGCTGGAATCGGGTTTTATTTCCGTCTCTATCTTTGGTTCGGTTGCATCGCCGGGTTTGGCGGCGGGTTTCGGCGCCGGGGTGGGACGAGGCTTTCTTTTCCTCTCGTATTTGACATCGCGCCCAAGCTCCTGGAGCTTATTCTTATCGTAAATAAGATCGGCTTTGTCGAAAACTGCGAACTCATATTTGCCGGTGAGCTTAACAGCGTCGAAATTGCAAACTTCCTCGCAGATACCGCAGAAACAGCAGATGGTATTATCGATAGTGTAGGTTATCGGGTAACGTTCGCCCTTCTCGTTTTTTCCCTGAGTGATAGTAATGGCGCTCACCGGACATTGCTTCATGCATACCAGGCAAGCGTTGCAGTTCAGTTCGCCGGTCTCGGGATCGGAGAGAAGCACCACCACACCACGCGAACGCTCGGGCATAGTCCAGCGTTCGTCGGGATATTGCAAAGTGACTGCCCGGGTGGGAAGATACTTACCGGTGGTCTTGAGCCCCACAAGGAGGTTCCAGGCCCCGCTGAAGATTGCTTTTAAGGTATCTATCGCGCTCATATTATTTAAAAATGACCTAATTCCTGTTTTTTTATCATTGCCGATTTTCGCGTATTATGCTTATCGAATTACAAATTCCTTTTTCGTTCTTTGTAGGGGCGTATTGCAATACGCCCCTACACCCGGGATATTACCCCATTTTTCTTTTCGATAAAATGTTTATTTTCAGAGTCATATTTTATTTAAAAATGTAAACTCCCAATCCGGTTAATAATATATTGATAAAAGCCAGAGGCAGGAGAAACTTCCAGGCAAAATCCATAAGCTGATCGACACGTAGCCTTGGATAGGTCCAGCGGAACCACATTAGAACGAAGACGAGGAATAGAGTCTTGCCCATAAACCAGGCCCAGCTTGGAATAAAGGAGAGGCCCGGAAGCGGCGGTTGCCATCCACCTAAAAAGAGGGTGGTGGCTATCGCCGAAATGGTGAACATATTGACAAATTCCGCCAGGAAAAACATGGCGAATTTCATACCTGAGTACTCGATATTAAATCCCGCCACCAACTCCTGCTCTGCTTCGGGGAGATCGAAAGGCGTTCTGTTGGCCTCGGCGGTAGCAGCGATAAAGTAAATCCCAAATCCAAGTATTTGCGGCAGCCAGTACCAACGCCAGAAGTATGGCCCCTGGGCCTCGACGATACCGTTCATGGAAAGAGTTCCGGCCAGCATCACAGCGCCTAAAACGGAGAGAGTCAGGGGCACTTCATACGAAACGATTTGCGCCGCCGATCTCATGCCGCCTAAGAGCGCATATTTATTATTGGACGCATAGCCCGCCATCAACAGCGAGATAACGGTAAATGTAGTTATGGCAATTATATAAAGGATTCCGATATTCAGGTCTCTGGCAATCAACCCTTTTCCAAAGGGGATTACCACGTAGCCCATGAATGCCGCGGCGAAAGCCAAGACCGGCGCCCAGAAGAAAACTTTCCGGTCGGCTGAAGCGGGGATGGTATCTTCCTTCTCCATGAGCTTAACGGTATCGATAATAGTTTGAAGCACGCCATGTGGGCCGGTTCTCATCGGGCCGAGACGATCTTGAATATGGGCCGATACTTTCCGTTCCCACCAAACTAAAAACAATGTCAACAAAAGTAACGCGCTCAGGATGGCGATGGCGGCAAAGAGCATAACTCCCAGATCAAGCCAGATCAGCGGGATGTTATTGGCGGTAAACCAAACTTGAAGAGTGTGATAAATATTGAGAAGCAGTTTATCGAATTCGAACATCAGCGGTCAACCTCCGGGAGAACAACATCAAGAGAACCGAATATGGCAACCAGATCGGCGATCTTCCAGCCGATCGTAATTGGCGCCAGCACCTGCAAGTTGCCAAATGAGGCGGTGCGAATTTTGACGCGATACGGTTTTTTATCCCCGGTGGAGACTACGTAATATCCCATCTCGCCTCTGGGGGCCTCGATGCGCGAGAAAACTTCGCCTTTGGGCGGCTTAAATACTGCGGGCAGTTTGGCCTTGACTGAATCACCCTCAGGCAAGCCATTTATAGCTTGCTCGATGATATTGCAGGATTGACGGAACTCCTCGATACGAACCATGTATCTGTCCCACACGTCCCCGTTTTTGCCGGTGGGAATCTTGAAATCAAACTTTGGATAGACCGAATAAGGTTCAACTTTGCGGATATCCCATTCATAATTTGAACCGCGGATTGTTGGTCCTGAAACACCGGCGGCCTTGGCAAGCTCAATCGGAATGACACCGACACCCTTGGTGCGTCCCAGAAAGATAGGGTTTTGAGTCA
>DOTU01000135.1:0-1823 GCA_003520965.1 Candidatus Zixiibacteriota bacterium | reverse complement strand
TTATCGAATTCGGGAGTCAGATCGCGGGCCACGCCACCTATCCTTATATAATTGTAGGTAAGACGCTGACCGCAGGTCATCTCAAAGAGATCAAGTACCTGCTCACGTTCTCTGAATGTATACAGGAATGGCGTAATGGCTCCCAGGTCCAACGACATGATACCCAGATAAAGCAGGTGGCTAGCTATACGATTCAGCTCAACCATCATAACCCTGATATATTCCGCCCGCTCGGGCACCTCGATTGCGGCTAACTTTTCAATGGCCACGGCCCAGGCCTGATTGCAAGGCATGGAGGCGCAGTAGTCAATCCTATCGGTATAGGGCATGAACTGGTTGTAGGTACGGTTCTCGGCAATCTTCTCGATAGAGCGATGCAGATAGCCGACATGGGGAGTCATCCCGCGAATAAATTCACCATCTATCCTAAGCATTAAGCGCAATACGCCGTGCGTTGACGGGTGCTGCGGCCCCATATTGACGATGAATTCTTCGTCGCGCAAATCTTTTATGTCTAAAATTGGATCCATCTACTTCTCCGGCATCGAAATAAAATCGGGACCGGTCCACCCTTTGCGAAGCGGATAACCGCTATCCCAGTCATCGTCGAGCAGAAGATGCCGGGGATCAGGATGGCCTACAAATTTGATTCCAAAAAGCTCCGCAGCTTCCCTTTCGTACCAATTGGCCGCCATCCAGATATCGGAAGTGGTGACGATCTGGGGATTATCTTTATCGAGCTTGACCTTCAGTATCATATTGTGTCGTCGTTCGTGAGACGAGAAACAGAGCACCAGTTCAAAACGATCCTCCGGGTAATGCACTCCGCCAAGTTGGAAAAGATAATCGAAATCAAACTCGGGGGCCTCTTTGAGAAACTGGCAAAGCTCATGATATCTCGCCGGGGAGATATAAACGTAGGCCTCCGGTTGATTGGTCTCCAATATTTCAAGCTCGGAACCAAACTTATCTTTAAGTTTTATGGCGATTTCTTCTTTGGTCATATTAAACTATGGTACGATCAGGCATTGGTCTATCCGACGCCCAGTCCGATAGTTTCTCCCTTTTGATTTTCTCTTGAAGCTTAATGCATCCCTGCATGAGCGATTCGGGACGAGGAGGACATCCAGGGATATAAACATCAACCGGAATGACCTTATCGATGCCTTTTAGAACGGAGTAGCAATCGTAATAGAACGGGCCGCCGTTGCAGGCGCAGCCGCCCATGGCGATCACATATCGCGGCTCGGCCATCTGCTCGTGAAGCACCTTAACGCGTTTGGCCATCTTGTGGGTTACAGTTCCAGCCACGAACATCAGATCGGACTGACGCGGCGAGGCGCGGAAGATCATTCCGAAACGATCAAAATCGTAGCGGGAGGCGCCGGTGGCCATCATCTCGATGGCACAGCAGGCCAGCCCGAATAACATATACCACATAGATGAGGCCCGGGACTCGTTCAGGACCCAATCCATCGAGGTGGTTACGATTCCGCCGCCGGGGATTCTCTCTATATATGCAGGTACTTTTTCGATTACACCCATTTCAAGGCTCCTTTACGCCAGGCATAGACAAGGCCGAAAATCAGGATGCCCAAAAATATGAACATCTCCACCAAAGCGAAGAGGCCAAGCTTCTTAAAGGCTACGGCCCAGGGGAAGAGGAAAACGACCTCAACATCGAAAATTACAAATATCAAAGCGAAAATATAATAACCGACATTGTATTGAATCCAGGATGTGCCGATGGGGGTTTCGCCGCATTCGTAGTTTTGAAGCTTGACCTTACTGGGCCGGTGCGGACGAAGCAACCGGGCAGTAAA
>DOTU01000289.1 GCA_003520965.1 Candidatus Zixiibacteriota bacterium | reverse complement strand
TATCAGGGGGATAATGTCGATCCGATAGCGGATATTTATTTTTTCGATATCGGAGGAATTATCTTATTTAGTTTCGATAACGTAAATCGCTTTTTCAGCGAGAAGGTTGTTTTGGCCGATTGGTCGTTAATGCCATCGCTAAGGTTACGTGACAAAACTTTGCAAAATAATGGGCAGAATTTCAGTTTTAAATGGAAGTTACCTTTTTCAGAAAAGCTCTCTCTTTTCCACTACTATGGTTTGCAAGGGCTCACGGGGGCGTCATATAAGTTTAACGGGGATAGGGCGGTCTCGCTCGGACTGGGAGCCCGTTCGCGCGCGAATGAGATAGTCGATGAGAATACAAGAAGGCAGACGGTGGATCTGGTCTGGAACTGCGGCTTATTCTATGACCGCGATAACTCGCTGCTTTGTTCGCTTCTGCTAAGCGGACAGCACGATAAGGCCGTGATTTTCAATATCTATCCGGGTTTGGCGCGCTTATGGCGCTTCTCCCCCGGTTTGTGGCTGGTGATGAATAACAATGGTAAGGTTATGTTGGGGGCAATCACCACCTGGACACCGGGACTGGTATTTAAATAAAAAAATACTTGACATTTTTTATAGAATAAACTAAAAATAAGGTGCATTCAATTGGTTTGCTTTCTGTGTGACATCATTGGGTTTTAATAATATTGGTGCGCTTGTTTTTGCCGGCGAGTATGCCTTTCGGTAGGGATACCGGGGAAAGGCGTTACTTCAAGGCAACATAAAAGGCAGCCATTGAATAGTATTTTCAAACGAGAGGGTTTGTGGAGTCAGGGCGTGCTCTAAAGTCTCTCAACACGGTCTGCTATCAGGCAGTGGCAAAGGGACCCTGTAAAAAAGGGTCCCTAATAATTTGGGGAGAAGGCCGGTTGGCTCGAAAGCGATTAATACCCCAAAAAAATAGGGCGCCGGATAGACGCCCCGTTTTGAAAGAATCTGTCAGATTTTACGAGCCCGCAGTTATTGTAATCAGCATGGATAAATTGTATCTAACGGAAGAGCCGTTGGATTGAATAGAGTAGACATAAAATTGGCCATCGCCCAAAAGCTGGTTTTTAAGCTCGGGTAGATTTTGGATATGTGCAAGCGCATCAGACCAATTAATGTGAAGAGAATCACCGGCAGTTATTGTCGGCGATTCGAAGACTACAGTGGAATTGCCGGCCGTCTCAACCTGGCTTGCAGTCGAATAAAGGTTGTCAGAAATGTATATTGTGCTATGAGCGTCGCCAGCGCTGGTATTGATAATATCGCCAACCAGAACTACCTCATCAACCGATTTAATTTTGTCTTTATTATCATCGTAGTCACTGCTCTCGTCGGCAACATCAATATATCTCCACTGCATTTGACTGGGAATGTTGGTCCAGCCGGAAAGCTCGATGCTAAAAACCTTTGTGCCTGTTGTTAACACACATCCCGCGATGATGATAGGTAACAAGAGGGCACCCGCGATTAAAAGATTTCGTTTCATTTCAACCCTCCTACATCACGCCTAAGCCGAGGTGATAATTTAAACCGACAAAAACGAGACCGCTTTTATACGATGCTCCACTTCCGTTAGGGACCATTTCAAATTTCGCCTGGCCCTCAACTCCGATACCGACCGGTAATACTATTTCCAAACCAGCTCCAAAGTTATACCCCGTTTTGGAAAAAGTAGGCTGATTGCTGCGTTTCCATTTAAAACTTGAGATTCCGCCCATTGCATAGAAGTGGGGGCCGATACCGCCACCGGTGGAACCGAGAAGCGCTTCCAGCCCAAAAACGTTAACTGTTCCGCCTTTTCCCGTATAAGTGATTCCGCCAACTGTTTGTTTTGGATCTCCAAATTTGCGCGCCTCGTAGAACAAAGCGCCGGCCACTAAGGGTATTGGAGCAATTTTGGCTTTGAATCCAAATCCTGTTCCGGTTTTGACGTTTTCCTGTATTATTGGAGCGTTAATGCCGCCATAGATACCCGCCGAGATATCCATGATAGCGTGAGCGCTTCCAGCCAATACGAGAACAAGAATTACTGGAATAAATTTCTTCATGCTACCTCCCCAAAAAGACACTAAAATAGTTTTCGAATCGATATTAGATATCAACCATAAAGTCAAGTAATTTCGATTAAAATTGGCCGATATTATTCTTCTTTATCAATATCCCGCAACGCTTAATCCATTGTAAGTTACGAACTAACGGCAATCACCGGATGTTCCTACAAGGCGGCTATCATCTCAATTTCCAGTAGAGCATCCTTCGGTAACCCAGCAACTTCCACGGTTGAGCGAACAGGGAAATCCCTAATAAAATATTCGACATAAACAGAGTTAACTGCAGCAAAATCCGAAATATTTTTCAGGTAAATAGTGCTTTTAATCACATTTTCGAAACTGCATCCGGCTGCAGCGAGCACTTCCTTAAGATTATTCAATACCTGATGCGCCTGGGCGACAGGATCGGAACCAGCAAGCTCTCCGGTTTTGGGATCAATGCCGATCTGACCTGAGGTAAAAACCAGACCGCTACGGGTTTCGATAATTGCCTGGTTATAGGGACCAAGAGCCTGGGGGGCTTTTTCAGTGTGCACTATTTTTTTCATTGTATCCTTTCTATCACTATCCTAAATTACTCTATATGAATGTATATCACTTTGGGCGGACGATTTCAAGATGAAGTTCTTAAAAGAGCATCGGCCCGAGATAATAATCGGAGCTTTTGGAATAGTGACCTATATTATCTCATTGGCAAATACATTTCATACCGATGACTGGCTGGTCTTGAATCTAATGCACGATGGGTTCTCGTGGAGCGATTTTCTATCGATGGAAAATCTGGCGCGTTTCCGGCCATTGACGAATATTTTCGTTTATCTGCGATATCTTATGTTCGGTGATACCGCCTTAGGGTATTACGCTTTGAATATTCTGCTGCACGCTTTCTTCGCAACCCTGCTTTATCGGTTTTTGCTGAATATTGGATTGAAACAGAAGTTAGCGCTTCTCTCGGCGATGATTTTTGCAGTTTACTTCCAACATTACGAGGCGATTCTCTGGCTTTATGGCACAATCAGAATATTGGCCGCAATCTTCTGGGTGGCCAGCCTCTGGGCGCTTTACGATTATCTTATTTTCGGGAAAAGAAATGCGCTTATCGCCTTTGCCCTGTTTTCATTTTTTGGATATTTCGTAGTTGAGGACTTTGTGGTTTCGCCCTTGGGTTTTTTGATCTTCGCACTATTGATCAGGGGCGGAAATGATTCAACAAAATCAGCGCTCGGATGGCGAATCTGGTGGCCGGTTTTTATTTCGTTTTTGGGATTGGCGATTTACGCTATTCTTCGAACTGCGCTGATAGTCCGGCCGGGAGTTGTCGAGGATTACTATTATTTTGGCCCGCATATAATTGGACGCTTGATCGCCTATTTTGAATGGATGATGCTGCCGCCACCGGATCACGCTTATTTTCAGGCATTTGCGGCCAGGCTAAATCCGGCGATTCGCTTAATCTGGAAGGTATCCAGCCTGACCTCGATAACCGCGCTGATTATCGTAGGTCTATACGCTATTATTAAAGCTCCACGAGCTATAAAATTTATGACGGTCTTCATCTTGATCGGCCTCATCCCCGCATTGCCATTAAATTACAAGGTAACATCAAGGAATTTATATATCCCGTCAATTGGGCTTTCGGTATTATTAGGATTCATATTTTTAACTTTGTATGAACGGATAAAAGGCAGGGGCTGGCAAAGGGCCGTTGCTTATGTTTTTTTGATGGTATACTTTTGCGTCAATATTATCGGAGTCTGGGTAACGGCGCATGAATACCGAAAAAACCAAACGATGGTGGCCTCGTTGGTAGAAGACCTAAGAGGATCGAGATTGGACTTAAACAAATATGAATATATACTTCTGGATCACCTTCCAGGCCGTACGGTGGTTGGTCCAGCCATGATATATAAGCTTGGATTCTACCATGAGGTAATTGCCTCAAACGACCCGTCAGCACCAGGTCCGATTGATATTGCGAGGGCAGCCGGAGAAGTAGCATCTACCAACAAGCCATTTATTGTATTCGATTATCGAGACGGTCATTTAAAAGAAGCTACATCGGAATATTTGAGATAATCAAGCTATCGGGTTTTTGTTTCGCTTGGAATCAACTTACCTATCTGATGCATAAATCCAATAAGTCAAAACATCAAAGGGCTCGCCTGCCGGCAGGCAGGATTTTGATCGACGACTAATCTATTTAAAAGAGGCGGTAATCTTAGAGTATAGATATTAAGAGTCAAGACCCTGGGGGGTCTTGACCTACCAATAAGTATTTGGCGATTTTATCGAGGGCAGTCCAGCTATCGATTACCAGACCGTGGCCGACTGCCTCAAGTTCTTCTCTGGAGTGGGTACCGCCGCCGATATCAGTGATGGCCACGGCTTTGATATGGCAGTCGCGGGCCGATTCGAGATCGGCCGGGGAATCACCGAAATGGCAGATTTGATCGAGGTCAATATCGGGGTTTCGTCCAATGGCGATGCTCATGATTTCACGGCGAGTTTCGGCGTCATCGCCAAAACCGCCTGTGGCGAAATAATCGCACAGCCCGGCAGGCTCAAGTTTCCAGAGCGAGTGTTTGCGGATATTACCGGTAACCAAACCCAATCTAATATTATCAGCTTTCAATAATTTTAAGAAATCAAGAACTCCAGGAAGCGGATAATAGCCGGCGGTATCGCTGTTGTTATGATTTTGGGAAAAATAATCGTCGATTGCCAGAAAGAGATCATTCTCCCTGGCGTAATATGAGTCCTCGGCGATACCCAATTCGGCGAGAAATGTCTTCAGAATAAGCTTGTCGGTAAGGCCATAGAGGCGCTTGCCAAGTATTCGAGTATAATCGGCGCTTTTGACACCAAAAATAGCGGCTACGGCATGGTTGAAAGCCCGCGATTTCAGACTCAGAGTACCGTCGTAATCGCGGCGCAACAATGTGCCATCGATATCAAAGAAGGCCAGTTTAAGGTTAGGAAAGGACATCATGTTTACATAATACGCAGAGCGGCCACTATAGTCAATCATGCTCTTAAAGTTAGTTTAACAGGACAGTAGTTAGGGGTATCAATTTTGGTTTACGACTGCCGATAAAATCTGTGAGGACATGAAATATATGGAGCGAGACTATGATTGAAAAGCCACGCAAGAAGAAAAAGAAATTCAAAAAGTTATCCCGGACACAGGAAATATTAAGGGGAGTAATTCTGGTTGTCATTATTGGGACAATACTGAGATTATTCGTTTTCAGCCCATTCCGAATGGATAGCAAGGCAATGCAAAGCGCACTCTACCCCGGCGATTTTCTTCTGACATCCAAGCTTTCGTACAAATCGTCCAAGCCGCAGGCGGGCGACCTGGTGCTGTTCACACATCCGCTTCGCCTCGGGGAAAAGATGGTCCGTCGCGTAGTGGCTACTGAAGGTCAGAGCGTAGAAATTAAAGCTAAAATAGTTTATGTCGATGGCCAACCATTTCGGGAATTTCCAAATACTCTGCATTCGGATACCCGCATTCTACCGCGCGAGTATTCTAACCGTGATTATATGCCTCGTCAACAGGTACCGCCCGGGCAAATCTTCGTTTTAGGCGATAATCGGGATGATTCAGAGGATTCCCGCAATTTCGGCTGCGTAGCCGGTAGTTCGGTTGAATCAAAGGCGTTATTCGTGTATTTTTCCTGGGCACCCGATCCCGACGCACCAAAATTAAAACCGCCATATATCATACCGGCGATTCAGTTGTTCTTCTACAATATTTATAGTTTCCCATCGCGAGTGCGTTGGGACAGGCTGTTTATTTAGAAGATAGAAGATATTTGATACCAATAAGGTCGGGGTTTCAGAGGGGGGACCCCGGCTTTTTTATGAGTACTGAGTGCTGAGTACTGAGTGCTGAGGAAAATAGTTCTGGGTTGTGAGGTGTGAGTAAAAAAAGTATAATAGACAAGAATGAGCACAATAAATTGAGCCCCGACATATCGAAATTATAATATCTCGTAAATTGGCAGTAAAAAAATAATCCTAATAATTTACATGGCGTCAGGATCGGGTTCCTGACGCCATGTAAATACTGGATGTCGGGTTTCTCACTCATCCCGCTAAAAGCGGGATTCGTTCGGAATCCTACCTACTTTACCTAAGGTATAAAAATCGCGGCTAAATAAATTGGCCGCCTACAGAATTTGCCGCGCCGCAGGTCCCAGGGGACCTGCGCTACACTTTGGATAATAATAATGGGGTCAGGTGAGGCCACTCGATACGAGCCTAACGGCCTGACGCCACGGATAAGGATTTGGGATGGCATACCAGGAGGTATGCCAT